>JBBQIU010000738.1:0-2570 GCA_038325245.1 Verrucomicrobiota bacterium | reverse complement strand
ACCCGCAGTTCGACATGCGGAATCATCCCACCGCCCAGGCCGGCATCACCTGCACGTCCTGCCACGCCATCACGTCCATCGACAGCGACGTCGGGAACTCCGACTACACCATCGACGAACCCATCCACTACCCGTTCGCCTACTCCACCAACCGCGCTCTCCAGTGGATCAACAATCAACTGGTGAAAGCCAAACCCGAGTTCCACAAACGCGTCTTCCTGAAACCCTTCATGAAGTCCGAGGAATTCTGCGGCACATGTCACAAGGTCAACCTCCCCGGCGAAGTCACTCACTACAAGGAATGGCTCCGCGGCCAGAATCACTACGATACCTTCCTCCTCAGCGGCGCAGGCCACGGCGCACGGTCGTTCTATTACCCGCCCCGCGCCGAACAGAATTGCAACGGCTGCCACATGCCCCTCCTCCCTTCCCAGGATTTCGGCGCCAATTTCTTCAACCCCACCAACACATCCCAGCGCTACGTTCATGACCACCTGTTCGCCTCCGCCAACAACGCCCTCCCCCATCTCCGCGGCGAACAACACATCGTCGAGCGTCACGCGGCGTTCGGCACCAACTCCGTCCGTGTCGACATCTTTGGTGTCAAGGAAGGCGGAACCATCGACGGCCGCCTCATCGGCCCTCTTCGTCCCGGAGTCCCCGCCCTGAAACGGGGCGGTTCCTACCTGCTCGAGGTCGTCCTCCGCACCCTCCGCGTCGGCCACCCCTTCACCCAGGGCACCGTCGACTCCAACGAAGTCTGGGTCGACGTCCTCGCCCGCAGCGGCGACCGCGTCGTCGCCCGCAGCGGCGGTCTCGGCTCCCACAACCAGGTCGATCCCTGGTCGCACTTCGTCAACGTCTTCATGCTCGACAAGGACGGCAAACGCATCGACCGCCGCAATCCCCAGGACATCTTCACGCCCCTTTATAACAACCAGATCCCGCCCGGCGCCGGATTCGTCGTCCACTACGCCTTCACCGTCCCCGAAGATCTCGACGAACCCCTCTCCTTCGACGTGTCGCTCAACTACCGGAAGTTTGACACGATCTACTTCAACTACGTCTTCGGGAAGGACTACACCCTCGACGGACCCTTCCAGGTCACCAACGATCTCCCCATCCGCATCATCTCCCGTGACCGCGTCACCTTCGCCATCGACGGCGCGGACCATCTTCCCATCTCCAATCCGGATTCCACGATCCCTCCCTGGCAACGCTGGAACGACTACGGAATCGGCCTGCTCAACAAGGGCGACAAGGGCAGCGAGAAGGGTGAACTCATCCAGGCCACCCACGCGTTCGAACAGGTCGAAAAACTGGGACGCTCCGACGGCCCCATGAACCTCGCCCGCGTCTTTTTCAAGGAAGGCCGCCTTCCCGATGCCGTCACGGCCCTCCAACGCGCCGCCGATACCAACAAGTTCAATCCCCCCGCCCCGCTTTGGACCCGGGCCTGGCTCACCGGACTCGTCAATAAACAGAACGGCTTCCTGGACGAAGCCATCTCCGAATTCACCAGCATCCTCGAGGACCGCCACCCCGAACTCGACCAGCGCGGGTTTGATTTCAGCCGCGATTACGAGGTCATTAACGAACTGGGTCAGACCCTCTTCGAGCGCGCCAAAATGGAACGTGGCCCCCACCGGAAGGCCGACCGCGAGCGCTTCCTGCGCGAGGCCGTGCGACGCTTCGACCAGACCCTCGCCATCGACTCCGAAAACGTCACCGCCCACTATAATCTCGGCCAGATCCACGCCCAACTCGGCGACGAAACCCGCGCCGCCGAACACCGCCGGCTCCACGAGAAATACCGCCCCGACGACAACGCCAGGGATCGCGCCATCACAGCCGCCCGCCTCCGCGATCCGGCCGCCGATCACGCCGCCCAAGCCATCATACTCTACGACCTCCAGCGCCGCGGCACCTTCGGACTCGGCTCCCGGCCCTCACCGAACCCCATCGCGTCGATTCGTGAGTAGGGAAGCCATTTTCCGATCTCTTCCTTTCCTCCCCTTCGCGTCCTTCGCGTTCTTCGCGTCTCCGCGCGTATTGTGCCGGAATCGTTCCGCTAAGCGCCCAGCTCCCGGTTCAACTCGCGCGTGTCGATCAGCAGCTCGACCACACGACTCCGGTGCAGCGCAAAGGTGAAACTCAAGCTCCTCGCCCCCGCTTGCGGGATCAGCCCGAACGCATAGTGCTCCCCACTCCAAAGACCCGCCATCGCCGTCGCCGCCCGCCCCCGCTCATCCACCGCGCTGACAAGTGTCAACCGCCGATCCGCACCCACCGGCGAAACCTCCATCCAAAGCGTGAACGGGTTCAAATCCCCCATCCATCGATTCCAAAAATCCCGGAATGTACCCGGTACCACACCTCGCGGAGACGTCAGGGAGTGAACACTGACCCTCGCCCCCGCCAGTTCCGTCTCCAGCACGCGCTCCTCATTCGCCATCCCTTCCCTCGGCAACGTCACGGGCCGCGTCCGCCAGACCTCGCCCTCTTCAAACCCCGCAATCCGCGAAAACTCCACCTTTAGCCGGCATACCGGATCCTCCCGCGTCGTCGGC
>JBBQIU010000737.1:0-2583 GCA_038325245.1 Verrucomicrobiota bacterium | reverse complement strand
GCCTCCGTTTCATCCGGACCCAGCGCGACGAGGTCGATGCCATCGAGGCGTTCGGAACCTTCATCTGGGACATTCGATTCAAGGACTTCGAGGCCGAGTACGATCTGGCCCGGATCACGTGGGATGAGGCGCGCCACACAGAGATCGGGCACCGCGCCCTGCTGGCCGCAGGCTACGACCCCTTCGAGTTGCGCAACCGCCTGACCGGTTCCACGTGTCGCGGCCCGATGGACCCGGCGTTCGCCATGGCGGAGATCAATCTTTTTGGGGAGGTCGGTGTTCTGAAGACTATCAGCGGACTCATCGACACCGCCGCCGCACGCCGCGACGAACTCCTCCGGCACGTGGCGGACTTCATCCGGTCCGACGAACGAACCCATGTCCGCAAGGGCGGACGCATCATCGGGGTCATGACAGACCTTGATGCCAAGGCGCTCGAACTGCGGACCCGGGAACTCTTCACCGAATGCCTCGTGAGCCTGGGCGCGGTGACCAAGGACATGGATGTCTTCACCGTCTCCCGCGAGGACATCGAGCATCTCGTCGGGGAGTGAGTAGAACGGGCAATGGGGTCAAGTCACTATTCTCGACATTTGGAGCTGGAGGTTGGGGGCTTTAAGTAATGGCGCGCACGGCTCGCCCCTCGGTTGCCTGGGGGGAACCCATGCGGTCGAAATGTTGTATGTCGTGACTTGACCCCATTGCCTCCCGTTTGGACGTAGGCCACAGGGAACGCAGAGAGCGCAGAGAAGGAACCTGGTTTTCGCCAAACACCTTCAGGTTCAGGACCTCTGATTCTCGAAGGGCGCGTCCTGGGGAGTCGCCTCCCAATCGTTCGGACGGTTGTCCCGCAGACCGGGCTGTCCTACACTCCGGCATGCGATTTGATAGCGAGCACCGACGGATCGCGGACGCCGGAGAGCGTATGAACCGGGAAGCCCTCCTTGGACGGAACGATTCAATGAAGACGCACGCGAAGGCGCGAAGGGTAAGGAACCGGAAAGGTGATTCTGTGCCACCCAGTGCGGGCACCCCACGGTGCGGGCAGGACGTGTTCGCGAATTCAACGGGTTTCCTTCATTCTCTTCGCGTTCTTGGCGCCTTCGCACGAAGCCTCTTTATTCCACTGGCGTGCCTGATATTGGTCTCACCCCGGGCATGGTCGGCTCCCCGTCCAATGACGTTCGCCGATCTGCTGGCCTGCAAGCGCGTCTCCGAACCGGTGCCTTCCCCCGATGGCCGGTGGGTCGCCTACGTCGTCGGCGTCGCCGATCTCGAGGCGAACTCGGTCAATTCCGATCTCTGGATCGTTCCCGCCGCCGGGGGTGAACCGAGACAACTCACCCGATCGCCCAAGCACGACCGCCAACCGACGTGGTCGCGGGACTCGAAGTGGCTCGCGTTTGAATCGAACCGCGACGGCAGCTTTCAGATCTACACGATGCCCGTCGACGGAGGCGAAGCCCGGCAGGTCACGACGCTGTCGACGGAGGCGAGTCAACCCGTGTGGTCTCCCGACGGTCGTCATATCGCGTTCATCTCGTCGGTGTTCCCGGAGTTTTCCGAAAAGCCCTTCGCCGAGGCGGAGAAGCTCAACAAGGCGAAGCTCGACGAACGCGAGAAGAGCAAGGTGAAGGCGCGTGTCATCACCCAACTGCTTTACCGGCATTGGGACTCCTGGGTGGATGGCAAGCGGCAGCATCTCTTCGTGATTCCCGTGGAGAACGGCGCCACGACGGGGGAACCGAGAAACCTCACCCCGGGCGATCGCGACGCGGTGCCGACTTCGAGCACGTTTGTGTCGGGAGACGAGTTCGCCTTTTCGCCGGAGGGTTCGGAGCTGGTTTACACCGCGACTCCAACGCCTCCGCGCGAGGAGGCTTGGAAGACGGACCACGACCTTTGGGCGGTCCGGTTGACCACGGGTGAGCGGCGGCAGCTCACACGCAATCCAGCGGCGGACGGTTGCCCTCGATTTTCGCCGGACGGGAAGTGGCTGGCGTACCGGGCGCAGAGCCGTGCCGGATTCGAGGCCGACCGCTGGCAATTGATGCTGATGGACCGGGCGACGGGAACCACCCGCAGCCTCACGGCGGACTGGGATTCGTCCGTGGGAAGCATCGCCTGGTCCCCGGACAGCGCGACCTTGTTGATCGAGGCGGAATTCCGTGGCGCGAACGTGCTTTGGCGGTTGCCGCGGGAGGGGGGAGTTCCGGTCCAAGTGACGGCTTCAGGTGCCAATGGCGAAGCCAGCATCCTGGCGGACGGCGCCTCCGTGGTCTTCACGCGCTCAACGCTTCGCCGGCCGGCGGAGATCTTGCGGGTTCCGTTGAGCGGCGGGGAGCCTGTGGCATTGACGCGTCTGAATGAGAACCTGCTCGAACCCCTCGCCTTGAATCCGCCGGAGTCGGTGACGGTGATTGGCGCTGGGGGGGCGGCGGTGCAGATGTGGATCCTGAAACCGCCGGGATACGACGGTTCTGGGAAGCTGCCGCTCGTCTTCTGGGTCCACGGCGGACCCCAAGGCGCCTTTCTCGATTCGTGGTCGACGCGGTGGAATGCCCAGCTTTGGGTCGCTCAAGG
>JBBQIU010000736.1:0-2587 GCA_038325245.1 Verrucomicrobiota bacterium | reverse complement strand
AATTTAGCATTACCTACAATTTTAAGGAGAACCTGAAATACGGGGACCTAGGGGGCATTGATTCCGGCTTCACTTCCATGCCAAAGCGGCGACAGGTCGCCGTACTCCAAACGCTGCCGCGTCCGCTGTGCTCCCCCCGGTTCAGGGTCCGTGAGCCGTTCAAGAAGGAACCGTCGGCCCTCCAGCGGACGCGATGGGGTGGGACGGATGCCGTGATGCCGGTGTGGCCGGTCTCGCGATGGCGTCGGAGGGCGACGGAGCCAGGGTGGTGCCGGGCGCGGTGGAAGGGTTGGAGGCTGTCGCGTCGGCGTACGACTGGGCGAGTCGGTCGACGATGGCATGGTCGGCCTTGACTCCGGCGGCCTCGAGGGCGAGGACGGCGGCGCCGAGGAGTGGGGCGAGTCGCATCGGTTCGAAGGTGACGGGCAATTCGTCGCGCATGGTTCGGTAAAGGGATTCCTGGACGATGGCGTTGGTGCGGACGACGGATCCGTTGAGCCAGACGGGAACGGGGCGAATGCGGAGGTCGACCAGGCGGATGGCGGCGATGGCCTGGCGGCCGAGGTCGTGGCCAGCGCGGCGGCAGATGTCGATCCAGAGGGGGTCGCCGGGGTCGGCGTTTTGAGCGGCGTAACCGGCAAGGGCTGCGAAGCGTTCATTGGAGTACTTGGGCTGGTAGTTGATGGGGACGATGTCGTTGAGCACCTTTACGTCGTACCAGCGGAGGACGACTTCAAGGAGGCAGGTGGCGGGTCCGGAGCCTTCTGAGGCGGCGATGGCGGCGCGGATGCATTCGCGGCCGATCCAGTAGGCGCTGCCGTCGTCGCCGAGGAGATGGCCCCAGGCGCCGACCTGGGCGAACTCGCCGCGTTCATTGCGGGCGAGAAAGCTGGAGCCGGTGCCGCCGACGATGAGGGCGCCTGGGCGGCCGAGGCCGGCGGCGTGGTAGGCAGTCATGACATCACTGACGAGGCGGGTGGCCTCGAGTGGGACGACACCGCGGCAGAGGATCTCCTTTTCGCGCGGAGTCGCCTCGGAGAAGAGGGCGGCGCTGCCGATGACGGTGTGGACGATTCTGTTGCCGAGAGGGAGGCTGGTTTCGAGGGTGCGGACGAGCTGGGTGAGGCTACGGCGGGCTTCCTGGATGGAGGTGCCGAAGAAGTTGAGGGAACCGGCTTTTGCCGTGGCGAGGGACTGCCCGGAGAAGTCGACGGCGACGCCGTAGCTGTGCGTGGCGCCTCCGTCGATGCCGATGACGACGGGAGTCATGTGGGGGTCGTGGGCGGGAGCGGTTTTGGGGGATGCAAAGTCCGTGGGCATGGCGGGATCGAGCAGCGGGCGGATTAGATCTGGAAATCTGGATTGGGCGAGAGGTGCCCCTGTTTCGCCTTCACGACCATATGGCCGTCCTCATAGAGGACGAGGGAGTTTGGGGGGACGCTGTGCATGAGAAAGACGTTGCCACCGATCGTGCTATGGGCGCCGATGACGGTTTCGCCGCCGACGATGGTGGCATTGGCGTAGATGGTGACGTGGTCCTCGAGGGTGGGGTGGCGACGGGTGCCCTTGAGGCTTTGTCCGCCGGCGAGGGAGCGGGCCACGAGTCCGACGCCCTGGTACATCTTCACGTGGGAGCCGATGACGGCGGTTTCTCCGATGACCGTGCCGGTGCAATGATCGACGAAGAAGTGGGAGCCGATGGTGGCGCCCGGGTGCAGGTCCATGCCGCTGCGGGTATGAGCCCACTCCGTCATGATCCGGGGCAGCAAGGGGATATGGGAGAGGTAGAGTTGATGGGCCATGCGCTGAACGGCGATGGCCTCCATGAACGGGTAGGCGACGATCACCTCCTCCTTGCTCAGGGCAGCGGGGTCGCCGAGGAACGCAGCCTCGGCGTCCGTCTGAAGGATTTCGCGGACGCACGGAAGGCCTGAGAGGAAGTCGAGGGTGACTTGTCTGGAGGCGGACGCGATTTGGTTGCGGGGCAGAGATGCGGGAGGGGCGTACTCGAGGCTTTTCAGGATCTCGTCCTCCAGGCGTTCCCGGACTGCGGCGAGGAGGAGGGTGGTTTCGACTTTGAGTTCGGAAGAGACGAGCGGTCGGTCATCGAAGAAACCGGGGAAGACCAGGCGGAGGAGATCTTGAGTGATCGACGAGATGGCAGACTTGGAAGGGAGATTGGGGCCGTCGACATGGTTGATGCCGCCGACCGTGGCATAGGAAGCCAAGAGGCGGTCCGCCAATTGCGTCACGGTCGCGTCCACGGGGGGACTATCCCCTCGGGGCGCTGGGGCACGCAAGCCGGGGTTCCCCGACGTCGCAGCGCTGGTGGCGCAGCCTGCCTGATCGCAGGTTGCCAACCGGCGTCGGTGCGCGTCCCCCGACTGGGCAGTCTGCGGTGCGGCGCGGAGGTCAAGCGAGACGCCTTGATACGGGTATGGGCGGACCCGGTTGCGGCATCGCAATCTTTCTCAAGCTCCGTGACCTCATTGCCTCCGATCCTCCGGCAGTCGCGTCGCGCTGATGACGGCCAGGCGTGATCGGATGCGGTCGCGCAGCGTTTCGCGGTCGGCGGGGAGCATCTTCC
>JBBQIU010000735.1:0-2591 GCA_038325245.1 Verrucomicrobiota bacterium | reverse complement strand
CACCGGTTTGCCAAACCCATTCAAACCCCGGCCGACCTGCGAGCTCTGTTCGCTGATCCCCGATTGAAGGGCGACATTGCCTCGGTTCTCGCTCAAGCCGGCTGGACGGGGGACGTGGAGGATCTTCGATTGGCGGCAGCGACGGCCGAGATCGTGGCGGTCAAGCTACCCACAGGAGCGCGCCTTCCGTTCATGTCTTCCCGGAACAACGGGAAGCCGGTGGCGTTGATCGACGTGCTTTGGGCGGGCAAGAACCCGATCAACGCCTACGAGTTCGAGTTTGCGTCGAAGGGATGGAAGTACCGGTGTGTGACACCGAAGGTTTGCGCCAATTTTTTCGTGGAGGATCTGGGGCCGTTGAGGGCGGTAAAACTGGTTCGGAACGTGCCGCCGACGGCCAGCCTGTGCGAGCCGTTCGACGTGACGTTCGAGGTTCGGAATGTCGGAGGAGGAACTCTGACTCAGGTGCAGTTGCGGGAAACGGTGCCGGCGTGCCTGAGCGCCGCGAATGGGGCGAGCGCGATGACGTTCGACGTCGGGACGCTTCAGCCAGGTGAGGCGCGGGTCGTTGGATACCGTGCCAGGGCGTTGTCGGCGGGGCCTTGTGCGGGGCTGGCGGACGTGACATCGGCTGAAGGGGCGGTGGCTCAAGCGACGTCCAGGGTGACCGTGCAGGCGCCGGTCTTGACGCTGGCCTGCACGGCGCCGAACGAAGTGCTGGCGGGGCGTCCGATCGACGTGTGTGTGGCGGTGCGCAATGAGGGAGATGCCGCCGAGCCGAAGGCCACCCTATTTGTGCCGGTGCCCGTGGGCGCCGTGACGGGGAAGGTTTCCGAAGGAGGACGGGCCACGGACGGCGGGGTCATGTGGGAAATCCTGAATCTGGGCCCGGGCGCGGAGAGATCGGTATGCCTGAGCTTTACGTTGCGTGATCCGGGAACGGTGGGTTTCTCGGCGATGGCAGCGGCCGAGTGCGCGCAGGCGGTCGAGGCGCAGTGCGGAACGCGGGTTGCGGGGATTCCGGCGATCCTGCTGGAGGTGGTGGACCTCGCGGATCCGATCGAAGTGGGGAACCAGGTGACCTACGAAATCCGGGTGACGAACCAGGGTTCATCGGTGGGAACGAATCTGAAGTGGGTTGGGACGCTTCCGGAAAGCCAGGAATTTGTCTCGGGCGGCGGTCCCACGGAGGTCCAGGGACAGGGTCGGTCGGCGGCAGCGACGGCACTGGCGACGATTGAACCGAAGGCGATGGTGGTCTGGCGGGTGGTGGTGAAGGCGCTGGTTGCCGCCGATGCGCGCTTTAAAGTGGAGATGACAAGCGACCAGTTCCAGAGGCCGGTGGAGGAGTGGGAGGCGACGTCGCAGTTTTGATCACGAGAATTGATGCCGGGTGAAGAAGGCGGCAGCGTGGGATCGGCGGCTGAGACCGAGTTTTTCCAGGATGTTGCTGAAGTAGTTTTTCACCGTTTTGTCGCTCAGTCCGAGTACGGCGGCGATTTCCTTGTTGGTCTTTCCCTCGGCGACCAGGCGGAGGATGTCGCGTTCCCGCGGGGAGAGTTTGTCCAACTTGGCGCGGTCCGGGAGTTCGCCGGGTTGATTTTTGCGACTGAGCACACGGATGACGGCAGGATCCAAGACCGCCTTGCCGTTCACGACGTCGACGATCGCACGCATGAGGGCTTCGCCGTCGATCTCCTTGAGGAGGTAGGCATCCGCCCCGGCGGCCATGGCGTCGAAGATGGCGTTCTCGTCCGAATACGAGGTCAGGACGACCACCCGGACGTCGCGGTCCAGCTTCTGGATCTCGCGGCAGGCGGTGAAACCACTTTCCTCGCCGAGGCGGACGTCGAGGAGGACGACGTCGGGAAGCGTTCGAATGGCAACCTCGATAGCTTCGGCAACGTTCCCGGCTTCGCCGACCACTTCGAAATTGGGAAAGTGGCCGATCATGGCGCGCAGGCCGACGCGGACCATTTCGTGATCATCGACAATGGCGATGCGGACTTTGGGTGGTGGATTCATGGCTTCTTGTCGTCGGGAATCTCCAAAATGGTCCGCGTTCCCTGGCCTGGACGGGATTCGATGCGGAGCAAGGCGTCCATCTGGGAGGCGCGGGCGGCGATATTCCGAAGGCCGCGGCCCTTCCGATTGTCATCGGAGGGATCAAAACCGGTGCCGTCGTCGGCCACCTCGAAGTGAATGCCGCTGGCGCAGCGGTTGAGGAAGAAGGTGAGGGTGCGGGCGGCGCCGTGACGGACGCTGTTGCTCGCGGCCTCGCGGGCGATGTGGAGGAGGTGGGTCGTCTGACTGGAACGTAACCTGGCCGCGACAACGTCGTCGATGTTCAGTTCGATGCGAGTGGCGTGAGATTCGCCGACCGTGAGGGCGACGGAGTGGAGGACGTTCTTGAATTCCTCTCCGGAGAGGGGGGCCTGCTCGAGACGGACGATGAAGTTTCGGACATCACGGATCACCCGGTTGAGATCGAGGGTGACGGCCCTCAGGCGTCGTTCGACAGCCTCGGGATCGGGTTTCACGATTCGGGCGCAATCTTCGAGGTTCAGTCCGGCGGCGTAGATGGACTGGAT
>JBBQIU010000734.1:0-2593 GCA_038325245.1 Verrucomicrobiota bacterium | reverse complement strand
CGACGTCCGTCCCGCGTTCCGCAGCACCCGCTCGCCCCACCTCCAGATTCGTGTGATATCCGATCGGATCAACATTGCCCCAGGTTCCGTGCGTGGCCTCGGAACCTCCCGTGGGCGTGTAGGACAACCAGGCGTGCCCGGCTATCAGCGAGGACCCCACGTGGGATGACTTGACGCGAAGGATACCCACGGCCGGTCCGCCGCGAAACTGAATCGGCGCCGCCTTGGCCTGCATGGGTGCCATCTGCTTCAACTGGCGTTCTGCATCGTCGGGAAAACTGCTCTCCTCCCGCTGCACCACCCCGGAAGCCGCTAAGTTCCATCGGCCCTGAATCGAGGCCATGTCTCCCCGTGACTCCCACTCCCGCATCGCCTGAATCACCGCCGGCGTCACTCCGGGCGGTATCTGTGTCACTCCAGGTGCCTCGAAGGAGGCCGAATTCGGACCGGGCGCGGATTCGCGTCCCAACGAGGGCGAGCCGGCCTTCGCGGACTTGGAGGTGCTTCGGTTCATGGCCGTGAAATCTCCGCGCAAGAGTGACGCCTCAACCGGCTTTGGGAAGTGCCGACTTTGCCGGGGCAGGTAGCTCCCGGATATCGGTGATCGGGGACAGACACGGGATAGAGAGATTCTGAATCCCCCCGGGCGGGGCTCCGTGGAGAACCCCGGTCACTTCGATCGGCCGCCCGTTCCACCGTTTGAGCCCTTCCACGTCGGGGACCCGATCCTTCTGCCAGAAACTTTCCATCAGCACGAAGCCGCCATCCTCCAGGCGCACCCCGGGCCACTCGGCGATCAGCACGCGCTTGGGGTTGTGAAACGGACGTACTTCACAGACACCCGCCACCCGGCAGGACTGACCGAAACGCCCTTCCAGATCCTTGAGGGACACACAGGGTGTGTTTTCGTCCATGGATGCTCCTTGGTTCCTGCTCCGACCCGTTTTCCAACTTAACCCGTCCCGAGCCTCCCCTCACACGGGCCGCACCCGGATCGTGGTCGGGTTGTCCCCGTACTCCGGGGTTACTCCGTCCGCCTTGGTCCGGCTCTTCTGCTGCTCGTGGAAGGTCTGCCCAGCCTTCGACGCCGGACCATACATCTGGAAGTCCCACGCGTCCGTCCCGGAGCCGGCGAAGTTCTCCATCGTCACCGTGTCCCCGCCGCTCTTCATCACCACGCCTCCCCAGTGGAAATTCCAGGTGCCCATGTCGATGTTCTCATCCTTGTTGGCGACGATGGAATAGGCCTCTCCAACATCGGGCGTCGCATATTTGTTGAGCCCGACCTCCTGGTCGAACAGGTCCTTGTCCGCCGAACTGAGCGCCTGATAACTCGTCCAGGCCAGATCGGCCCGCTTTTCAGCCGCGGCGGCCATGATGTCGTCAAGCATCTTGTGCGGGCTGAAGAAATTCCGGCCCCGGTAGACTTCGTAGACTGTCCCGTACGTGACGGTGGCCGTCGTCCGTTGGCGAGCCGTCATGCGTTGTACATGCGCCGCTAACTTGGCCATGAAACTGGACTTCATCACCGACGATGGCCCCTCGAAGACGCCCTTCGTGTCGAACTGGCTTCCATGCATGACTGTGTTGGCCGCGACGCCGCAATCTTCGGCCCATTTCATTCCCGACGCCCGGTCATTCCCCGTCGATGCGTCGCTCAGATTGGTCGGAACCACCCGTTCGAGGGAATTGTCGATCCCCTTGCTGGCGGACTTGACCCGGATCGGGCCGCCCCCTCCGGTCAGCGAGAGCGCGGATTTTTGAGCCTTGAGTTTCGAGTTCGATGAGGAGACCAGCCCGGAATCCGCATAGAAGTACCGGCCGCCGTAGACGGAGCTGTCCTGCCGGACGGCCATCGTGAAGTCATCCGCGATGCGCCACTTATTGCCGCCCGACGTCGTCTCGACGAAGCGCTGAATCACGCCCCGGCATTGCATCGCATGGGAAGCCTCCCGCACTCCCGCATGACCACTTGCCCCAGGTCCGACGCGGCCCGGTCCGCGTTCCCCCAGGGCCGGACCGGGCGCCGACGCCGCGCACGCTCCCATCATGTCCGCCTCAGTCTCCAGTGCCCGGTCGTCGTTGATCGGCGCGTCCGCGATCTGTCCGGTGGGTCGGACGCGTCCCTGCTTCTGCTGAACCACGTGCCACGCCTCGTGGGGAAGGTGCCTCTCTTCTCCAGGCGCCACATGGATCTCGGAAGCCCGCGTGTAGGCGAGCGCCCGGTACCTGGCCGGTTCGGGAGAGTTGTAGCGGACGCGGACATCGTCCAGGGCGACGCCCGAAAGCGACTCGATGCCCGACTTCAATCCGTCGGGCATCCCGGTCCGATTCGGGCGTTCAAGACCGGATTGGGAAGTGGGCGGGTGAGACGCGCCTTCTCCCTCGAACTGAGCGACCGCTCCCACCGCGCTGGGAGGTTCCAGGGATGCTCCGCCCCATCGATCCGCTTCGCCCTCCGAACTCCGGGTGGCGCTGTGATCCCGACCGTGGACTCGGCTGGATGTCTTCATGGCTTGAACCTTCTCAAGGACCTTTCCCTTCTTTGGAGTACTCCCGCCGGATCCCCTGGATCAGGGTCTCCTGGGTGATC
>JBBQIU010000733.1:0-2593 GCA_038325245.1 Verrucomicrobiota bacterium | reverse complement strand
CGCCCTCCCCGTCGTCGCCTTCGACGCCGGCGGCATCAAGGACTGGCTCACCGATGGCCACAACGGCTTCCTAGTCCCCTGGATGGACCGATCCGCCTTCGCCGAACGCATCGATCAACTCCTACGCGACAAGGATCTCGCCCATCAACTCGGCCAAAACGGCCTCCAACTCGTCACCGAGCGCTACGACTTCGACGGATACATCCGCGACCTCGAATCCCTTTTCTCCGAGGTCTCATCCCCAGCCAAACCGTTGGCCGCCCTCACGCGATGAAACCCCTCCTCATCGCCGTGGTCGGTGGAAGCGCCTCCGGGAAAACCACCCTCGCGCTTGACCTCATCCGCGCGCTCCAGCCCGGTTCCGCCCTACTCTTGTCCCAGGACTCGTTTTACCGCAGCGCTGCACACCTCCCACCCGCCCGGCGAGACCAACTCAATTTCGACCACCCGCGCCGGATCGATTGGCCGCTCCTGTCCCAGGCGATTCACGACGTGCTCGCCCGGCGTGCGGCCGCGATTCCACGCTACAGCTTCGAACGGCATGCCCGCGAAGACGCCTCGGACGTCCTGCCGCCCTGCCGCTTCCTCGTCCTCGAGGGCCTCTGGCTCCTCCGCCGACGCGACATCCGGTCCCGTTGCGCCTACCGAATCTTTGTCACCTGTCCCTCGGCGGAGCGCCTTCAACGCCGCATCCGACGTGATGTCGCCGACCGCGGTCGCGACCGGAAGCACGTCCTCCGCCAATGGCGCACCCAATCCGAACCCGGCTTCCGACGCTTCGTCCTCCCCCAGCGGGACCACGCCGACGTCGTCGTGCGCTCGCCCGTTCCTCCGGGCGTCCTCTCGCAGTTGGTGGGAAGAATCCGATCACTGTCCGAGGAACAACCATGACCGAAACCCAGATGCGTGAACGCATGATGGAACGGTTGCTGACCGCCCAAACCCCGTGGGGTCGCTTCCGGTTGAATTGCTACGTCCTCTGGAAGCGCTTTGCCTGGACCTCCGTGGTTCGAGGCACCTTGTTGCTCAAACGCCTCATCGACGTCGTCGCCACCGTCACCGCCCTCGTCCTACTCTCCCCCGTGTTCCTGATTGTCGCCGCGCTCGTGAAACTCGACGGCGGTCCGGTCTTCTTCCGCCAGACTCGGATCGGCCTCCTCGGTCGCGAGTTCAGGATGCTCAAGTTCCGGACCATGGTCGTCGGCGCTGAAGCCCGTCTCAAAGACCTCCTCCATCTCACCGAGCACGCCGCCGGGGTCATGTTCAAAATGACCCACGACCCGCGCGTCACCAAAGTGGGCCGCATCCTGCGCAAGAGTTCCCTTGATGAACTCCCCCAATTCTGGAACGTCCTGACCGGAGACATGTCCCTCGTCGGCCCCCGCCCCCCCATCCCCCGCGAGGTCGCCTTTTACACCCAGGCGGACCGCCGCCGATTCCTCGTCAAACCCGGCATCACCTGCCTCTGGCAAGTCGGCGAACGCCAGGGCGGTCTCTTCGAGATCGGCAACCGACACAACATTGACTTCCCCGAACAGGTCTCCCTCGACGTCCGCTACATCGAGAGCCAGAGCCTCGTCCGGGATCTCTGGATCCTCTTCAAGACCGTCCCCGCCATCCTCTTCGGTCGTGGCGTCTGATCGCATGAACGCCATCCTCATCTGCCCCGCTGACCGTCCGGATGTGGCGTTCCTCGCCCGCTCCCAGCCCCTTGCCCTCGTCCCGATCCTCGGTCGCCCCCTCCTCGACCTCTGGATCGCCGACCTCGCCGCCCAAGGCGCCAAGCGCGTGCTTGTCCTCGCCGCCGATCGCCCCGATCTGATCCGCCGCTTTGTCGGAAGGGGCGAACGATGGGGCATCCCCGTCGACGTCGTCCCTGTACAGCGTGAATTATCCGCCGATGAAGCCCTGGCCAGGCACGCCGCCCCCGGCACCACGTTCTCAGCGCCATCCCAGGTCGCGACACTTGATCGACTCCCCCAGGATGGCCCACCGCTCTGGAACAACATTTCCGCCTGGTTCGCTGCCGTCCGGACTGCCATCGAATCGGCCGCCATCGACCGCATCGGCGCACGCCAACTGTCCCCCGGCATCTTTGTCCACGCCCGTACCCGGATTTCGCCGGGTGCACTCCTGCGCCCGCCATGCTGGATCGGCGCCGATTCATGGATCGGGCCCCGCGCCATCGTCGGACCCAATTCCGTCGTCGAAACCCATTCCTACATCGATGAAGGCGCCGAGGTCGTCGACAGTCTCATCGGCCCCGGAACCTACGTCGGCGCGCTGACCGAGATCCGCGATTCCATCGCCTGGGGCCGGGACCTGTACAAGATCCCGACGGGCTCGGCGACACAGGTGTTCGATGGGTTCCTTCTTGGCCCGGTCCACGCCAGGACCCGGCAGGGCCGCGCCGGTTCGCTGTTTGCGCGCGTCATCGCCCTGATAACCCTGATCCTATCCTCACCTCTGCTCGCCATTGCCTGGCTGCGACGCCCCGCGGACGCCCCTCTGTTCGTCCGGCTCACGGCCGTGCGCACTCCGACTTCCGATCCCGAGCACGCCGGCACCGTCACCTACCATCGTCTCAATGGAT
>JBBQIU010000732.1:0-2600 GCA_038325245.1 Verrucomicrobiota bacterium | reverse complement strand
TCTCTGCGTTCCCTGCGTTCTTTGTGGCAAATCCCTCCCCGTCCGGCGCTCATGTCCGTCGCATTCACGTGGGCCTGGAGGCCTGCCCGTTTGGACTTAAGCCACAGGGAACGCAGAGAGCGCAGAGAAGGAACCTGGTTTTCCCCAAACACCTTCAGGTTCTGGACCTCTGATTCTCGAAGGGCGCGTCCTGGCCCGACGGGGGTAGGCGCCGAACAAGTTTCACAGATGGCCGCCGTGGACCCACACTCCACACACTCATGCTGCGACCGCGCAAGAAATACACCGTCTACGATCTCCAGCAGTTGAAGGGCAAACGCTGCCTCACCCAAATCCACGTCAAATCGCCGGAGGAGGCCGCCGCGGCTGAAGAAGCCGGCGTCGATTTGATGAGTTGCAGCTTTGATTGTCCTGAAGCGCAGTCACGCCTGCCGGGACTTGTCGCCGCCGCTCCCCAAAGCTTCCTATCGGCGGCGACGCCGCACGGATTGGCCTCGCCCGAGGAAGCCATACGCGTCGCGTTCCGCGCCCTGGAACTTGGGGCCAGCTCCGTCTACTGCTCCGCGAGCCCGTTGATCATCGAGGCCATGGCGCGCGAGGGGATTCCCGTGGTCGGCCACCTTGGGTTGGTCCCGCGTCATGTCACCTGGACCGGCTACCGCGCGATTGGCCGCACGGTCGAGGAAGCGCGGCAACTTCACGGTCGTATGAAGGAACTGGAGGATGCGGGCGCTTATGCCGCCGAACTCGAAGTCGTGCCGCACAACCTCGCACGTTTCCTCTCCTCGCAGACCAAGCTGATCCTCATGTCCCTTGGTTCCGGCAGCGGCTGCGACACGCAATTCCTCTTCTCCGACGACATTCTCGGCGACTACGACGAACGCCCGCCGCGCCACGCACGGACCTATCGCCATTTCGCCGCGGAATACCGCCGGCTTCAGCAGGAACGAATCGCCGCCTTCCGCGAATACGTCGCCGACGTCCGCGAAGGCCGCTTTCCTGAGCGCTGCCATTTGGTGGAAATGGATGCCGGGTCACTGGATGCGGTGGTGGGTTCAATCGCCGCCTTACCTGCACAGTCGTCAGCGTGGCCGCGGAACAGAAGTTCGAGAACCGAACCGCCACCGCCGACCTCGGCATGACCGTCGATCCGGTCCAGGAGTGGCGCCAGATCTTCGCCGACGCCTGGCGGTTCAACCGTGATTACTTCTACGACCCGGGGATCCACTTCTCTGAATCCCCGGCCGCATCGCCCCCCGCACCTCCAAGCCAAGGCCGCGAGATGTCGCCGCACTCTCCCGCTCGCAAGCGTGGGTGATGAGCCGAATGTTGCGTTTCCGAAGGAAACCGGAACCACTCCTGTAGAACCTTCTGATCAGAATGATTACGAGAATGGGTCACATTTGGATGAATTCGCGGCAACAATTGACCGGCGGCACACGTTCTTGGCCCATGCTGCAAAGTCTCCTCAGGCGACCCAACGGATGGTCGCCGATCTTCACGGTCTTCAGCTTCCTCACCGCCTGTCTCCTGCCCGCAGTGGCCCTGCCTGATCCCGATCAGCTCGCCGGTGTCGTTCTGGGCGGGCCGCCGTCCGAGGGTTCTGTCTCCGTGTCCAATGGGATTGTCCAGATCCGCGCCCAGGGCGCCGGACTGGGCGGCCGCGGGGACCAAGGTTACTTCGCCTACTCGCCCTTCGGGACGAACGATTTCGACGTCAAGGTGCGCGTCCAGGCCCTCGACCCGACCGCCCTGTCCGCCCGGGCCGGCCTCATGGCGCGCGATACCACCAACCATTCCTCCGTGATGGCCGCCATCGTCGTCACGCCGGGATTCAACGGCGTCCAGTTTGTTTCCCGCAATTCACCCGAATCCGTCGCCGCCGCCTCCGGCTCCTTCCCCGGCAACCTCCCCAACGCCTGGCTCCGTCTTCAGCGCTCCAACGACGTCGTCAAGGGATTCGCGAGTCTCGACGGCCGCCACTGGACCCAGGTCGGGCGCGCCACGATCACACTGACCAACGCCTTGGTGGGCCTGGCCGCGTCGAGCGCGCTTTCGAATGCGCCGGCGCTGGCGACGTTCGGAGACCTGGGCAACGCGACGGGGGCCTCCGAGGATCCTCTGCCCCTGCCCGTCGAACCTCCCGGGCCGTCGAGTCGACGCACGGCCCTGGTCATCACCGAGATCCACTACAACCCGCCTGAAAGCCCGGGAGCCGGCGAACTCCCCCACCAGTTCGTCGAATTGTTCAACAGCGACTTCACGGCCAAGGAACTGGGCGGGCACCGACTGGAAGCTGGCGCGATGCACTATGTCTTCGCGACCAACGTCGTGCTCCCCCCCGGCGGTTACCTCGTCGTCGCCCAGGACCCCGCCGTACTGCGCAACCGGCATCCCGGCCTTCCTGCCGCGCGCACTCTGGGCCCCTGGGAAGGCGAACTGGAACGTCGCGCGGACACGGTTCGCCTGTGGAGCCCTTTCGGCGCGCTCCTGCTCGAAGTGCCGTACACCGACCAGGACCCATGGCCACTGGCAGCGGATGGCGAGGGTCACTCCCTGGTGCTGGCGAAGCCGAGTTGGGGCGAAGCCGAGTCCCAGGC
>JBBQIU010000731.1:0-2601 GCA_038325245.1 Verrucomicrobiota bacterium | reverse complement strand
TGGTCAAACTGCGCCTCTGCGGCAGTGGCATGAAGTGGACTCGTTCCGGCGCCCAAACGGTGATCACTTTGCGTGCCCTTTTGTTGTCCACTTCCCGCTGGGCCTCCCTTTGGACTTACTTCGACAAACATGGCATTCCTACTAGCTAACTTACATCACGTGGACGGCACACCCCCCGCGAGCCCGAGGGCTTTCGGATAAACCACAGAGGCACGATGGACACAGAGAGACGCTCTTGTGGACTGGAATTCAATCACACCCCATCACCTGCGGTGTGCAAGAAGCCTATAGACAAACCGGTCCGTGGAACAACACAGCACCGCCCGGCGACCCTGCCATGTCACGCTCCCTCGCACCTTTCATCCTCAGCCTCCTCCCCGCCGACTCCAAGACGCGCGAAGCGCCAGACTCCCCGCGCGTATGGAGACAGAATTCGCCGCTTCCCTCAGCGGATCGATTCAGCGGCGGGCCACCCGCCGCTCCTCCTCAGACAAACCCCATCAGACCCCTCCCGCCGGGTTCGTCCCCGGGAGAGTGCCGTGCAACTCGCCACTCCCACGCCGCCAGTCGGAGATCCGACGCTGTCGAACCTCGATCGGACATTGCGAGCCATCGATCGGACATTGCGACGGACAAAATCAAAACAAGCCCTGTAAGGGCGGGACAACGGATGTACTCGCCCTTGCTCGCCCTTCGACCGGCCACCCCTATTCCCATCCGCCTCCCCGGCGGGCAGCCTTTGGGCGGCTGTTTGCCCGGTCTTCCGGAACAGTTTGCGGGGCTGTCTCCACTGCATTCCGATTCCGGTTCACTCCGGCTCAAGGCTCAATGAAATGATGACGAATACCCATGGCGTTGTCCGGCGTAGTACGCGGCCCCGGCCTGGGCTGGAATGTCATGCGCCGTTGGCGCTGGCCGATCTGAGTCGGCGCGGAGGGCGGTGGTGCGGGCGGAGGTGAGCTGGGTTTCCAACGCGTCCACCAAGGCCATCAGTTGGTCCACTTTCGCCACGATCCGTTTTCGCTTCGGATTCATTTGAGGTCGAGGAGGTAGGTCACCGCTTCTTTTTCTCCGATGTTCAAATACCCGGCTTGTCTCAGCTGCTCGATGAGCGCATCGACTTCGGTGCTGGTGACAGATTTTCCACAGACGGCGGTCAGATGACTGGCCAGCGTCTTTTTGCGCTTCGGCCGGTTGTTGGTGTTCTTCCTCAGATGGGCGATGACGCGGGTCAACACGTCTTCCTGACCGGCGGCGGGAGGCTTCGGCGGTGCCGAGAAAGTGAGCGTCGAATAATCCACATGACGGCGGGCGTGGATGTGGCGACTCCGCAGATGCTCGATGAGCGGGTCGAAGCCCGTGTCCTTGGAGACGATGTGAAAGTAAGCGTTGGCGTCCGCGTTCACGGCCCTGCCCACGTAGTAGGCGAGGGCGAAATCGAGGGCGTTCTTGCCCGAGGAGTTCAGGCGCACGAGCTGCACGGAGGACGCATGCGCCATCAGTTTCTCGACCAAGGCCACGTCCAGCTTGGTCTGCCGGGCACCGAGCAACAGTGTGAGGTGGACCGTCTTGCTGCCGACCAGCGCGAGGTCCACGTCATGCACGTTCTCGTAGTCCACAAAGACGTAGTTCACGGAAGGCTTGGGTTCAGTCGTGGTAGCGGATGACATGGAATGATTATGCGGTGGTGAGTTCGGCGACGGCGAGGAGGGCGGTGGCGGTGGTGCGGGCGGTGGCGAGCTGGGTTTCCAGCGCGTCCATCAAGGCCATCAGTTCGTCCACTTTCGCCACGATCCTGCGTTGTTTGGCGAGGGGTTGCAATCAGGCGGCATGAGGGCCCAAGGCCCGGCACCAAGCCAGCCTGGGGCAACGCCTCAGGCTTCGGTGAAGATAAATCAAGCCCTGAATGGGCGGCCCAACCGGCGGAATGGAACATTGGCACCGCAAACGACGCGCACGATTTGTCCCACCCTTCAATGGCTTGTTGTTTTTTGTGATTTGGTGACCCAGGGCGTTGCCCTGGGCTGGCTTGTATCGCGCCGTTGACGCTGACAAATTCATGGACGGCCATCGTGCTCGTGGCGCTTGGCGGCTGCACCTTCGCCACCGCACCTCGGCGATGGGCGGGGCGAGGTCGCCGGGGCTTCCTTTCGCGGGAGCGGCGGCTTTTTTGATGATGGGTTTCTTTTTCATCGGGTGAGTGCCTCCATGAGTTGTGCCTTCAACTGTCCGCGCGTCTCGGCGATTTGCGCGAGAACCTTTTCGTACTCGGGCAGGAGGTGGTCCACGTCGCCGGGGCCGGTGTCGGGGTTGTGCGGGTTCTTGAGGTCGAGGTTGCCCGCCTTGATCTGGGCGATGGGGACGCGCCAGGCGCGCTCGTTTTCCACGCGGGCGGCGAAGCCGTCGGCCTCGGTGCCCCACCATGCTTTCTCCTCGTCGAATTCCTCGATGCGGATCGGTTTGCCTTTGTTGTAGCTCTTGGCACCGGCGGGATACGGGTGCTCGTAATACCAGACGGCGGTGGTGGGCGCGCCTTTGGTGAAGAAGAGAAGATTGGTGCGGATGCCGGTGTAGGGATTGAAGACCCCGTTGGGCAGGCGG
>JBBQIU010000730.1:0-2617 GCA_038325245.1 Verrucomicrobiota bacterium | reverse complement strand
GGTGTCCGGAAGGCTACAGGAGATAGAGCGCACTGAATCGGATGTCCTCTTTCTTCGCGCCCTCGAACGTCGCCTTTATGCGAAACCCCTCAGGCAAGCCATGCAGGGGTTCCCGGCCCCGCCAGACCACCGGAACCTGGAATCCGCTGCGCCGGACGACCGCCGCGTCCGAGCCTGAGTAGCCGGGCAGCGGGCGTTCGTCGTGCGTCAACAGTTCCACTTTCAACGTGGAGTCGGTACCGAGGCCGGCGGCGTTCAGGTAAATCCGTTGCCCGTCCTTCGCCGCCAGCTTGGTGGTGATGAACTCACTCGCACCCTCGCCATAATCGCGTACGCGCAGGTCGCCGAACCGGTCACGCGGCAGGATCGCGAGACCCATTCCACCCCGCGCCGGAATCGGTTTGTCGCCAGCGGTCCAGGTGCGCGGATCGGCCGCTCCATAGTACAAGTAAGTCTTGTCGCCGACATTCTCGAAACCCTCTCCCTGCATCAGGCCGCCTTGATCCCAGGTTCCGTCGGGACCATTCGGGATGAAAACCCTCTCGGGCATCGGCTCGCGGAAGAGGATCGCGTCATTGCTGATCAGCAAGCCGAGGTCGATGGTGACGCCCGGCCAGGTCTTTGCACCCTGCCACAGTCCGGTCAGACCGACGAGGACATTGCCGCGGTTCCAGACGCTGATGCCCTCATGAGCCTGACGACCGTCGTTCCCATTGGGCAGGATCTGATGTTGGCCCTCGCGGGTGTAGGCGACATTGGCGGTGTGAGACCATTCAACAAAGTCGCGCGAGCGGTGTTGGCGCACCACCCGGGCATGCGTGTTGCGCGTACCGTCATAGGGGCTCTGTCCGGACGAGTAGTACATCCCCTGCCACTTGAATAGCCCGCCCGCCGGCTCGACGTGCATCGACGGAAGGATGAGCTGGTGCGCGGGAATCTGGGCATTGTCAGGCGTGACCGGGATGAGCGTCTTCCAACGAAGTCCGTCAGGGCTCGCAAACGGCACCAGCGTGCCATGGCGCGTCGTGCCCTTCATCCAATAAATGTGTCCAACCATCTTATACCGGCGCGACGGATCCGGATCCTCGGGTTCGTACAGCACCTTGAGGTTGATCGGACCCAGAACCGGTTCAACCAGAACGAGATTATTGTTCCGATTGCCCTGATACTCGACGAGCCCCAGATTCGGCTTTACCCACGTCACGCCATCGGAGCTTTCCGCATAAGCGACCCGCCAAAAGGAGGGATTCGCCGGGCCCTGCTCGCCGCGGGCACCATCCAGCGCCGCGTACCAACAACGAAATTTGCCGTCCACCCGGATGATCGAACCGTAGAACTGCACGCCCCAGTGGTCCGGCGCGCTGCGCGGCCCGCGCGCCACAACCGGATTGCCGGCGTACTTTTCGGGCGGATTCAGCTCCAGAGCCAGGCTGCGCGTGAATGGAATGGAGAGGTTGTCAAAGGCGAAGAGGGTGACACCTTTCGTCTCATCGATCAGCGGCTGGAACGTTCCGCCGTCCGTCTGTGCGGACTGGACGGGGACCGCAAGCGCGAGGCAGACGGCTCGGAGGACGGAGTGGGCGAAACGGCGGAAGAAGAGGGCACGGTTCATGGGATTCAAGGGGGGTGGGATGTGGAGGGAACAGGGAGTGGGATGTGGGCACTGGAGATCCAAGCCCGTGGAATGCAGGGAAGATTCGGGCGGGAATGGCAGGCAACTTACGGGATCAGGATCTTGCCGGGCACGCTGTTGAATTCCCCGCTGCCGGGAACGAAGGGATAACGACGCTTGATCTCATCGGTCAGGACAATGCCGAGCCCCGGGCGGTCGGGAGGCAGCGCGTAGCCGTCTTTCAGCACCAAACCTCCGTCGATCACCTCGGAGTGGAGGCCGGCGTAGGCTGGAGGCATCTCCAGAATGCAGGTGTTGGCAGCCGCAAACCCGGCGTGTACATTCTGCATCAGCGAGCCACCCGCGCCCCAGGCGTGCGTGGCCACGTTTCGTCCCCGTTTCTCCAACATCTCCGCAACCCGGATGAATTCGCTCAATCCGCCCGTGAAGGAGGCGTCCGGCTGCCCGATGTCGAACGAGTCCTGCTCGGCAAACACCCGCCACTCGTACAACGCGGTCAAGCACTCGCCGCCAGCAATCGGGGTGGTCGTCGCCCGGCAGAGCTCGGCATAACCCCAAGGATCGGTGTAGTGAAGCGGTTCCTCAAGAAAGAGGAGATGGTAGGGCTCGAGGGCCTTGGCCACGGCAATGGCGATTTCCGTGGTCCAGGTGAACGAGTGATTGTTGCCCATGTGGGCGTCCATCATCAGCCAGACATCGGGCCCGGCGTGCTGACGCATGAAAGCCAGCTTGTCGGCCTCAAAGTCGGCCGCTTCGGCCGGCGTCTTTCCGATGAAGCGACCGTCCGCCGAGCGGCTGCCCGCTCCGACCTTGAGTCCGCGGAACCCGAGCGAAAGGTAGAAATCGATCTTCTGCGCCAGACGCTCCTTAGGGTAGTTGCTCGGTCCGCCCGTCGCATAACAGGGCAGGCGTTCGAATTTGGATCCGCCGAGCAGGGCGTGGACCGGTTGATCCAGCAGCTTGCCTTTCAAATCCCACAACGCC
>JBBQIU010000729.1:0-2623 GCA_038325245.1 Verrucomicrobiota bacterium | reverse complement strand
CGCCGGAGTTTCCTCTCCCGATCGGCGACGGTCGGGGGCGGACTTCTGATATTACGCAACAGCCGGCTTGCCTTCGCCTACGATGCCAACAGCAGGCTGAACATAGCCGGCATCGGTGTCGGCGGCCAGGGCCGTGGCAGTCTCGATGCCTTTCACCGCATGGGCAACAATCTCGTCGCGCTCTGCGACGTGGATGCCAGGCGGGCAGGCGATATCTACCAGAAACACCCGGAGGCGAGGGCGTATCAGGACTTCCGCGAGATGTTCGATCAGATGGAGAAGCGGATTGATGCTGTTCTGGTCGCGACGCCCGACCACACGCACGCTGTCGCCGCGGTCGCGGCCATGAAGCTTGGCAAGCACGTCTACTGTGAGAAACCGCTGACGCGAACGGTGCATGAAGCCCGTGTCATGCGGGAAACCGCCGCGCGCCACAAGGTGGTCACCCAGATGGGGAACCAGGGTTCCGCCGAGGGCCGGCTTCGCCGGGCCGTCGAACTGGTGTGGGGAGGCGTCATTGGTGAGGTCCGCGAGGCCCACGTCTGGTTTGACGGCGGAAACGGCCCGATGAAGCGGCCGACCGAGACGCCGCCGGTTCCGGAGGGCCTGAATTGGGATTTATGGCTTGGACCGGCCCAGAGCCGCCCATACAGCCCCGTTTACGTGCCCGCGGCGTGGCGCTCCTGGAGCGCGTTCGGAAGCGGGATCGTCGGAGATTTTGCCTGCCACACCGCCAATATCATGTTCCGTGCGCTTCACTTAGAACAGCTCTGGCAGAAGCCGGTGAATTCCGGTGTCGGCCAAGTGGTGATTCGGGTCCAGGCCTGGCCCTCTGAAGTCGATCCGGAAGGATATCCAACCTCGTTGAAAGTGGTCATGGACCTGCCCGCGCGCGGAACCCTGCCACCGGTAAAATCGACGTGGTACGCGAAGGAAAAGCCGCCTGAGGATCTGATGCTCGGATACCCGCGTGGCGGGTGGGGAGATCTGCTGGTGGGATCGAAAGGATCGATCTATTCGGACAATCCCTGGAATGCCAACTACGTGTTGCTGCCTGAGAGCCGCTTTGAAGACTTCAAGGGAGGACCGCCGGAGTCGCTTCCGCGCGTCCAAAGCCACCAGTGGGAATGGATCGAAGCGTGCAAGGGCAACGGGAAGGCTTTCTCGAGTTTCGACATTGGCGGCCCGCTGACGGAACTCGCCCAACTCGCCAACCTGGCGACGCGGGTGGAAGGCCCGATTGAATACGACACGTTGAGCGGGAGGATTTTGAATTCGGAAGCAGCCAGCAACCTGCTCCATCGCGAATACCGCAGGGGCTGGTCGCTCTGAGCGGCTGGAGCTGGAGTCAGCCCGAGGCACACTTCAGTGGCCGGGAGTCAGTTCTTTGATCTGGATGTTGCGAAACTGGAGGAGGCTCGGCGGGCTGTTCCACTTGCCGTCCCGCTTGCCGCCGTGGTGTTGAAGGGCTAGGCGGCCCTTGGCCGGGAGCCCGGGAATGGTGGCGCCAGGGATCACGGTCTTGCCGTTGAGCACCACGTTCACGGTCCCGCCCCGGACCGTGATCTCGAATGTGTTCCATTCACCGACGGGTTTGTCGGCCTGGGTGCGCGGGGTCACCGCCGCCCGGACCTCGGCGGGCATTGCAGAGTCGGTCCGAATGCCATACAGCTCGCCCGAACCGATCGGCCAGCACCAGATGTTGAGCTGATATTTTCCATCGCCGCGAATGAAGATTCCGGAGTCGGAATCGGGCAGGGCCATCCGCATCTCTTTGCCGTGGATGTCCCGGGCATGAGTGCCGTCGGGGAGGATATAGGGGACGTTTGGATTGACGTAGGGCGTCTCCTTGATCCTCCAGTCGATCCGCAGCGTGAAGTCTCCGAACTCACGTTCGGTCCAGAGGTCCTTGTCGCCCGGCGCCTCACTGGACGCATCGTAGTCGATCACGCCGTCGACCACCTTCCAGTGGCCGTTGTCGCCCGAAGGCACCTTCCAACCCGAGAAATCGCGCCCGTTGAAAAGCGAGACGAAACCTGCCGGCGGCGGGGTGTCGGCGGCGAGGGTGGACGGGAGGCCAGCGGTTCCGAGGAGGACTCCGGACAGGAGGGAGGCGAGGCGGAAGATTGGTTTCATGGATACAGGGGTGTTGAATCACGGCCATCGTGGTCTGGGCTGCACCCGCGGGCAAAGCAGAAGTTGGGACGGGCCCGAGCCGCCACGGCGCGCCCTTCGAGAATCAGAGGTCCAGAACCTGAAGGTGTTTGGGGAAAACCAGGACGTGGCGGCATTCGCGACCTCCCCGAGCGGAGATCAGGCGCTTAGGAATGCTCTTCGTGGTCTTCCTGGTCGTCGGATGGATCTTTCGGGACCCGATTCTTCCTCCGTCGTTTCGGCTCAACTCCATGGAGCTTCTCCTCGCAATGCCGCTGAAGTGTCCGTGCCGCTTCGGAGGAACCGGGCATCTCTCGTTTCGTTCTCTGCGCTCTCTGCGTTCCCTGTGGCCTAAGTCCAAACGGGCAGGCCTCCAGGCCCACGTGAATGCGACGGACCTGAGCGCCGGACGGGGAGGGATTTGCCACAAAGAACGCAGGGAACGCAGAGACTTGGAAGGACGGGATCG
>JBBQIU010000728.1:0-2625 GCA_038325245.1 Verrucomicrobiota bacterium | reverse complement strand
GGATTCGAGGAGTTTCTCGATCGCGGCTGCCAGCATTGTGGCGAAGGTCACGCGGGACCGGCTGATGGTGGAACATGAGGCGCGCTGGCCGGGGTACGGCTTCGGCATTCACAAGGGGTATCCCACGGAGGCCCACCTGGCGGCTCTTGGGCGGCTGGGGCCGTGTCCAATCCACCGGCGGTCGTTCGCTCCCGTGGCGACGGTGGAGCGCGTGTTGTTCATGGGAATCCTACCCGGGTTTGAGGCTTTCCCGCCGTGAAGTCGTGGCGCGACATCTGGGTGTGGCTCGTGGGGCGGGGGCGACGTTTGGGGCCGGAGCATCTGCGAAAGGGGCGGCTGGGCGAAACCGCGGCGCGGCGGCACCTGGAATCGGCGGGGATGAAGTTCCTGACGGCGAATTACACGTCGAGACGGGGGGAGATCGACCTCGTGTTTCGGGATGCAGACTGCCTGGTTTTCGTGGAGGTAAAGGCGCGATCGAGCGAGGTCTGGGGTCGGCCGTCTTCGGCGGTGAATGGACGGAAGCGCCGGGTCCTCTCCCGGACGGCCCTGGACTATGTGCGGTCGCTGAAGGAGCCGCGGGTGAAGATGCGCTTCGACGTGGTGGAGGTTCTGCTGGAGGGAGGCGGCGTGCGGGAAGTCCGGCACCTTTCCAACACATTTGTGCTCTCGGCGCCCTATCGGTACGGATAAGCGGCAATGCGTGAACGTGAATGTGCCTTGGAGTCTGTCCAGGCGCGCGCGTTTGACTGGAGGGGTCTGACACCTCAGCCTTTCGGGGTCGAGCGGGGGTGCCGCCCGTCCAAACAACATGGATTCCCGAGCACAACTCAGGGCCTTGATTCTGGAGGATTCCGAATTCGACGCGCGGGTGATGGTGCAGGCGCTTCGGGCGGGCGGGTACGACGTTCAATCACGCCGGGTGGAGACGGCCGAGGCCATGGAATCGGCGCTCGGATCGCAGGGGTGGGACATCATTCTGGCGGACTACAACATGCCGTCATTCAATGCGATGCAGGCGTTGAGGATCCTACAGCAGGCCAGGCATGATATTCCGTTCATCATTGTTTCGGGAGGGATTGGCGAGGACGTGGCGGTGGCGGCGATGAAGGCGGGTGCGCACGACTATGTGATGAAAGGGAGTCCGGCGCGTCTGTTGCCCGCAGTGGACCGCGAGTTGAGGGAAGCGGAGATGCGGAAGAAGCGGCGGGAAGCGGAGGGGTTGCTGCGGGAGAGTGAGCTGCGGAACCGGAGCCTTTGGGAGACCTCGCCGGATGCGGTCCTTTTCTGCGACGAAGGCGGGTTGATCGGCTTTGCGAATCCAGCCGCGGAGACGGTCTTCGGGCTGGAGGGTTCGGAGTTCACGGGGCGGCCGATCGCGTCGATGGAACCGACCACGGGGGGCGGCTTGAGTCTGGCGTTGGCGGAGGCGGCGCGGACGGATGCGGGGATGCGACCCCGTTCCCTGGTGGAGGGACCGGCGCTTCGGACGGACGGCCGCGAGATCCTGTTGGAGGTGGCGTCGAGTCGTCTGGAACTTCCGGACCGCCTTTGGTTCGTCCTCTTTGCGCGTGATATCACCGAGAAGCGGAGTAACGAGGTCGAATTGCGGGCGCAGGAGGAGCAGATGCGGGCCGCCCGGGAGATCCAGCAGCGACTGTTCCCGAAGCAAGCGCCGAACGTTCCGGGGTATGACATCGCGGGGATGTCGGTGCCGGCGGACGCGACGGGAGGCGACTACTATGATTTTCTACCGATGTCCGATGGGATGCTGGGTCTGGTGGTGGCAGACGTAAGCGGACACGGTCTTGGTCCCAGCCTCCTGATGATGGAGACGCGGGCCCTGTTGCGCGTCGTGGCTCGGAACCGGATCGATCCTGGAGAGATTCTCGAGCGGGCGAACCGGGTGATCGCGGAAGACACGGACGGTCAGAACTACGTCACCCTGGCGCTCGTGCGATTGAACCCGGCGACGGGCGAACTGGTGCATGCGAGCGCTGGGCATCCTCCGGTGCTGGTCATCGACAAAGACGGGGCGGTCAAGAGCCAGTTGAAGCGGACAGGGCGGCCTCTCGGGTTCGCCTATGGGCCGTCGCCCGCCTCGGCATTGCCGGTCTGGATGGAATCCGGCGACATCCTCCTGATGTACACGGACGGGATAAAGGAGGCGCGCCCCGGCGGGCCAGGGGCGAATCCCGACGAGGAGTTCGGAACGTCCCGGATTGTGGAAATTGTGAAAGCCAACCGGGAACAGACGTCGAGGGAGTTGATCCGGACATTATGCGAGGCCGCCCAGGCATTTTCGGCACCTGCTGCGCTCGAGGATGATTTGACCCTGCTGGTGGTGAAGGCGCTTTGACCGGCGCCGCGATGCCGGTTGCCCTCCGTTCGCCGGCTCCTACACTTCCCGGCCCATGCTCGACCTTTCGGGACTCAATCCGCAGCAGCGCGAGGCCGTCGTGACCGTCGAGGGTCCGGTGCTGATTCTGGCGGGGGCGGGGACCGGGAAGACGCGGGTGATCACGCATCGCATCGCGTGGCTCCTGAACCGGGGTGTGGCGCCGGGTCATGTCCTGGCGGTCACGTTCACCAACAAGGCCGCGCGGGAGATGCAGGAGCGGATCC
>JBBQIU010000727.1:0-2630 GCA_038325245.1 Verrucomicrobiota bacterium | reverse complement strand
CAGGCCAGGACGCGTCCTTCAATACTGATAACCGATTGCGGAGGAAGTGGATGATAGGTTCCAAGGAGTACGCCTCGCCCGTTATTTCTCCCTTCGGGGGGATGGGTGGACCTGGGAAGGCGATCCCGTCCTTCCAAGTCTCTGCGTTCCCTGCGTTCTTTGTCGCAAAGAGAAGCTCCATGGTGTTGAGCCGAAAAGCCGGAGGAAGAATCGGGTCCCGAAACATCCATCCGACGACCCAGAAGAACACGAAGAGCATTCCCAAGGGCATCATCTCCGCTCGGGGAGGTCGCGAATGCCGCCACGTCCTGGTTTTCGCCAAACTCCTTCAGCTTCTGGACCTCTGATTCTCGAAGGACGCGTCCTGCCGTCAGGCGGGCGAACCCCAAAGCTGTGTTGCCTGAATGCCCACGCCGCTTTTATCCTCTTGCCTCAGGACATGAAATGCCGCATCGCGCTCTTCCTGCTGATCGGACTCGTCGCCGCCCGTGGCGTGTCGGCGGGGGACGCGGCGGCGCTCTGGTCGGGGAAGGTGCAGCCCCTTTTCGATATCCAGTGCGTGAAATGCCACGGTCCCATTGAGCAGAAGTCGGGCCTGGAACTCGACTCGCCGGAGGCCGTCCTGAAGGGCGGGGACGAAGGAGCGGTCGTGGTTCCGGGTGAACCGGACCAAAGCCGTCTCTACCGCTACCTCGATGCAAACTCGGACCCGCACATGCCTCCCAGGAAGCAGTTGACGGCGGAGGAACGTGATTGGGTCCGATCCTGGATTGCCGCCATGAAGTCGGCGTCGGTGAAGTCGGCGTCCGGGAGCGGGATCTCCCGCTCCTTTGAATCGGTGACGCAGGCGATCGACGTCCTCGTGGAGGAAGAGTGGAAACGGCGTGGCGTGACGCCGGCGCCTGCGGCCGAGGATCGGGCGTGGTGCCGCCGCATTTACCTCGACCTCATCGGGCGCATTCCGTCACCTCTGGAACTCGAGGCATTCCTTGATTCACCCGCGGATTCGCGACGCGGCGAGTGGGTGGATCGGCTGCTGGCGTCGGACGAACATGGGGTGCGAATGCGTGAGCTGTGGGACGTGTTCCTGATGGGGCGAGTGAAACGGGACAACCACGAGGAACACCGGAGAAAGAACGGGTGGTGGGATTTCCTTGAACGTTCGTTCCGCGAGAATCGGCCATGGGACCGGACGGTCCGAGCCATGCTGGTGGCCCGGCCGGACGGGCCGGGAGAGCGCGGTGCCTCGTGGTTTCTGTATGAGAGGCGGAACGAACATCAGGGGATTGCCGAGGCGGTAGCTCCGGTGGTCTACGGCGCCCGTATTGATTGCGCGCAATGTCACGACCATCCGCTGGCCCGCGAAATCAAGCAGGGGCATTACTGGGGTATGGTGGCGGCATTCAATCGAAGCAAGAACGTCGACGGTGGCGCGGACGTTGGCGAATCCGCCGTGGGAGGTTTCATCAATTTCACGAACCTGAGGAAGGAGTCGCAGCCCGCCCTGATCACCCTTCTGAACGGGGGCACGGTGGAAGAGGCCCGGCCGCAGGACGGGGAGAAGGAGGATGACAGCGACGACCGTTACGTGGTGATGGAAGGCAAGGTCCGTGTCCCGAAGTTCTCCCGTCGCGAGGCGTTTGCGGTAGCGGCCACGGAGGACAATCCGCTTCTCGCCCAGGCGATGGTGAACCGGCTTTGGGGCGTGTTCATGGGCCGTGGCCTGGTGCATCCGGTGGACGAAATGACCGCGCGGAACGCGCCCAGCCATCCGGAATTGCTCGCGTGGCTGGCGGAGGATTTCGCCCGGCATGACCACGACATCCGGCGCGTCCTCCGCGGCATCGTACTGAGCCGGGCATACGGGTTGGGGGTCCACCCGGACGGGAACCACGCTCCGGCGGAACCGGACTTGTTTGCGGAGACGCTGGAACGTCCGCTCAGCGCGGAGCAGATCGCCCGTTCCTGGCGGGTTGCCGCGGGATTGCCGCCGAACGACGACACATTGCGACGGGCGGCGGTCGCCGCGATGCCGGACGTGCTGCCCAGGGAATACAACGCGACCTTCCAGCAGGCGCAGTTCCTGTCCTATTCCCCGGCACTGTCCGGGATTCTGAAGCCCGAGCCGGGCAGCTCGGTCGGGCGGTTGGCCGGATTGCCCGACGACCCGTCCCGCGTTCGGGAGGCGTTCCTCGCGGTGCTGGGTCGCCTGCCGGACGACGAGGAGAGGGAGAGAGTGGGTGCCTTTCTGGCGGAACGTTCCGAACAGCCTGCCGAGGCGAGTCGCGATCTTCTTTGGGCCCTCATGACCGGCGCTGAATTCCTGACCATGCCGTGATGACCTCCGTTGAAACCCCCGATCCGGAGTCGACGCCGGGAGCGTGCCGCGTGGACGAGCATCGGTTGCACCGCCGTTTGTTCCTGAAGGGGCTGGGGAGCGGCGGGATCGCGGCGGTCTCCAGTTTCTCGGGGCTCTTCCACAATCCGGTGTTCGCGGCCGCGACGAAGAAGGCGCAGAAGCGATGCATTCTCCTCTGGCTTTGCGGGGCGCCGAGCCAGTTTGAGACTTGGGACCCCAAGCCGGGCCGGCCCAGCGGAGGGCCGTTCGGAAGCATCCCCACGAAGATCCC
>JBBQIU010000726.1:0-2637 GCA_038325245.1 Verrucomicrobiota bacterium | reverse complement strand
GACCTGCAGGCAGGGCTGCCTGCGACACAGCAGGTTGGGCAACCTGCGCTACAACCTACCCATGAACCGACCATTCCCAGATCCCTCTCCCGCCGGAGCGCAGCGCAGGTGGGAGAGGGTGGTTCCGCGCATGCGGAACCGGGTGAGGGCTCTCCCCCCGGTTCATGGTCCCATTGCGTGTCCATTCCTTGGAAAACGTCGCTCTCGATGAACCGTGAAATCGATTCGTTGATAATTCGGGCCACATCCGTTTTCCAGGGCCGCCTTTGCGGAGAAACGCGATCATGGTCGCGAAATCGCCGACGACTATCGCGGCACGGATTACTTGAAGGGGGCTGACCACCCTGGCGATCCCGATTCCGAGGAACGATCGAGGGACCAAGTCACGAAGAAGGCCGGACCTGGAGTGACCGGGTCCGGCCTTCAGTGGAAACAGATTCGAGGATGATGTAATCCACGTCGGTGCGGGTCTAATTCTGCCACTCGCCGTTCGCCACCTAGCCACAGCCATGACAGTTTCATGACACACACCCGGACCCATTCGGTAAGCTTCCACCCATGCTTCGAGGCCTAACCGTCCTTCACTACCGCAAGGGATCGGTACGTCCGGAAGGTCCGCCATCCATCCCATCGTGCCTCGGGCCCACGCTGATCCTCGACACCTGCCAACGCTGGATCTGCGTGCTGCGATCGCCAGAACCCCGAGCCCCCCAACCGGGTGTCGACGTCTTTACGGGTGAAGGCGCATATCGATTCCTCCTCCGTGTCACCACCGGACTGGAGAGCCGACTCCAGGGCGAGACCAACATCTTCGGACAGGTCAAACAGGCCTGGGCGCCGCATGGTGCCAGTTTTCCCTGGCTCCAGCGCTTGTTCGAAGACACCAAGGAGATTCGGGCCCAGCATCTTACTGATGTCGGTGGACCCTCCTACGGACGCCTCGTCCGACGCCTCCTCCACCCCGTCACCTCGCCCGACAACCGCCCCGTTCTTCTCGTCGGCGCCGGCGAACTCGCCCAAGCGGTCGCTCCATGGCTTACCGGTTTCCCCCTCCTAATCCTCAATCGCGACCTGCGCCGAGCCGAGGCGCTTGCCGAAGCCCTTCGGCGCCATGGCCATCCCCGCCACGCCATCACGGTAGTGCACGCGTCCGACGCCGAAGCCGCATGGCAAAACGCGCAAGCCATCGTCCTCTGCATTCCCTTCGATGCCGCGGCCGACGCCGAAAGACTCCGCATGTTCCGGGCCCGCACGGAGAGCACCGGCCGACCCTCCCCGCATGTCATCCACCTGGGCGGCTCCCATGCCCAGGCTGGCGACTGGGTCCGATTTCCCCATTTCCACTCCCTCGACGACCTCTTTGCCCTTCACCAACGGGAGTCCGGTGCGCGCAATACCCAACTCCGCCGCGCCGACGGCGCCTGCCTGGAACGAGCCCGACTCCGGGCCCTGGGCCCTTCTCTCAGCATATCCCATGGCTGGGAGGATCTAGCCTCGTTCTCCGGTTGGGAGAATTCCGGTTCCGAATGGGCTGACACACGAAACGAAACGCTCTACACCCATCCCGTCGCATCGGACGTTGCACTCCCATGATCTCCGCGCGATCCATGGCCCCATGACCGCGCCTCGAACCCAGGACGCCCCCCTTCGACTCGGCACACGTCGATCCCTCCTCGCCCAAGCCCAAAGCTCCTGGGTCGCCCGTCGACTCGAGGAAATTTATCCTGGCCTACGGGTCGAACTCGTCGGAATCGAGACACGTGGCGATCAACTTCTGGACGTTCCCCTCTCCACCGCGCCAGGCCGGGAGTTCTTCGTCGCCGAACTGGACGCCGCCTTGCTCTCTGGCGAGATCGATTTCACGGTCCATTCGTACAAGGACCTGAGTCTTGATCGCCCGCCCGAACTGGTCCTCGCCGCCACGCCTGAACGCGCGAACCCCCGCGACGTCGTCCTGTTTGGACCTTCCGCCCCGCCCCGCCTGGCTGAACGGCTACCTCTCCGCATCGGAACGGGCGCCCCAAGGCGCATCGCGAATCTCAACGATTTCCTCCCCGCCGCCCTGCCAGGCGCCTTTCCCCAGCCCGTTCCGGAGTTTGTTTCCATCCGCGGAAACGTCGACACCCGTCTTTCCCGAATCCATCTCCCCGACGGCCACGAAAGGCACCTCGACGGCGTTGTTCTGGCGCTCGCCGGCCTTTCTCGCCTGTGGGGCTCCGCGACGGCCCGTGACCGCGTCGCCCCGCTCCTCGCGAAAGCGTCCTGGATGATTCTGCCGCTCCGCGAGTGTCCCACCGCGCCCGCCCAAGGCGCTCTCGCCATCGAATGCCGCGCCTCGGACACGGAATTGCGCCAGCGCCTCGCCGCCCTGCATCACCCCGACACCGCGGCGCACGTCGCCCGCGAACGACAGTTGCTCGCCGATTGGGGCGGAGGCTGTCATCAAGCCCTGGGAGCTACATCCTTCTCTGCCCCCGGCGTGGGCCGCTTCCTTCACGTGCGCGGGCGCAAACCCGACGGCACGCCGCTCGCCGAGACGATCTTCGAACCCGTCGCCATCGACCCCCCCCGCCCGTCCCAGACACCGCCGGCAATGGCCGCCCCCACCGTTTCCACACCCATCATCCCCCACCTTCC
>JBBQIU010000725.1:0-2644 GCA_038325245.1 Verrucomicrobiota bacterium | reverse complement strand
AAGTCCAAACGGGCAGGCCTCCAGGCCCACGTGAATGCGACGGACTTGAGCGCCGGACGGGGAGGGATTTGCCACAAAGAACGCAGGGAACGCAGAGACTTGGAAGGACGGGATCGGCTTCCCAGGTCCACCCATCCCCCCCGAAGGGCGAAAGAACGGGCGAGGCGTACTCCTGGGAATCCATCATCCCCTTTCTCCGCAATCGGTTATCCGTATTGAAGGACGCGTCCCCAAGTTGTGCGTGATCTGTAAATCTCCCTCCTAATCCAAGCGGACATGAATGTCCCCGGTCCGGTGCCTTCAAGGGGCTTCAGAAGGGGGTTCGCCCCCCTGCGCCGCCAGGGCCCGTTCACCTTCCAGTTCGCGAAGGCGGCGGGTCACGTCGCGGACGAGAAGCTTGGGACTTGGCATCGCATGACCCCGGACGAGCGGGGTCAACCCGACGCGGGAGCGCGAGTCGACGTAGTCGTCGATCATGTCGATATAACCGAAGACCATCGGGCGAAGATTGGGCGGTGCATTGATGCGGATGGCGTGAAGTTGCTGGAGGAGGTGGCGGAGGATGGGGAGCTGACGTGGAAAATCCCATTCGGTGAGAATCTCCTCGAGGGGAAGCCGGCGCGCGCGGTTGCCGGCGCCGGGGAGGACGCCGACCGGTTGGAGGGCCTCGTCCAGCTTACGGAGGGTGAAATTGACGGGCCACGCTTGTGCGGCGTCGCGTCCGGTGAAGTTGGCGATCGTAATGGCCCACCACTTCTCGGTGTCGAGGAGGGAACGGAACAAGGGTTGAAAGGCATCGATGAAGCCCGTTTGCCAATTCCAATAGGTTTGCAGGTTCTGGACCCAATGGCGCATCCGGGCGTCTCCGTCGGGGAGTCGGCGGAGCTCGTGGAGGCAAAGGTGGGCGCCGGCGGAGTATCGCTGCCAGTCCCGGTCCCGCATGGCGTCGAGATTCGGCTGGCTGAGTTCATGGAACGTCGGTGGGTCGGTGCGGGACAATTGATTGCGGACGCGGGCCATGGACTCCTGGCGGCGCACATCGAGGGACATGCGGGTTTCCGGGGCGGGCAGGATGCCTTCGATGGTGCTTTGCAGCACGGTGCGGGTGACGCCTTCGATCAGCCAGAGGGGGGGCTCGGCGGCGCGTTTGTTTCCGGGGCGATTGGCGAGGTCCATGAGGACGGCCTGAACGACGGCGCGGGTGAGTCGATCCTCGGAGAGTGAGGTGGGGACTTGGACGCGGAGTTTCCAGGTGCTTTCGAACGGGGAGGCCTCGATGGGGACGGGGGCGTTGGTCCGCTGGGTTCGTTCGATGGCGACGTGGATATGGATGCCGGCGCTGCGCCAGAGATCCGGGAGGCCGAAGACGCGGAGGGTCTCGCTCTTGATGCGTTCGCAGGCGATGGCGAGGGTTTGAGGGGTTAGCGTGCGGGGAGCGGTGCCGGGCTGGAATTCGCGAGGCGACGAGAGGGCCGGAGAGAGGCCTGGGACGCGGGGACCGGTGACGAGGAACTGGCCGGACTGGCTGGTGGTGGCCATGTCCTGAGGAAAGACGGGAGTCTGGGCAATGACCTGGAGGGGGATGGAGGCGAGAACGAGGAAGGCGACGGCTGCGCGCAACCGGACCGGGAGGGTGCGGGAAAGGGGCGCGGCCAGAGGAAGCACGTCAGGTGTCGGAAGGTTTCGGTTTGGGCGTGGACGGACTCGCGGAGGGGGTCGACGCGGCGGGTTTGGCGGACGGTGTCTCGGTCTTTGCCGGGGTGGCGGGAGCGGGAGTAGCGCCTTGGCTATCCTTCTTGGCGGCAGCCTTGTAGCCCTCGCTTCGGTAGTCGGTGGTATAGAAACCGGACCCCTTGAAAATGAGGCCTGCGCCGGTGCCCATCTGGCGTTGGACCTTGCCCTTTCCCCAGCGTGCTTTCGGGCAGCGATCCTTGGGGCAAACCGTGATCGCGTCGTCCTTCATCAACTGGAAAAGGTCGAACGCGGCGCCGCACTTCAGGCACGCGTACTCATACGTTGGCATCGGCGGACAGTGTAATGGGCGGCGGTTTCGCCACGTCAAGAGTGGTGATCGTGAGCCGCTACCCTCCAATGCAGCTCATGGTTCGTTCGGGTTGTTCGAACCCGGCTTCGCCGATGTGATGGCGGTCTTCCTTGCCGAGGATGACCTTATGCAGCCAGGCGACGATCTCGGATTCGGAGGCGCCGTTTCGAAGGCGCTCCTTGAGGTTGTGTTCGCCTAGGCTGAAGAGGCACGTGCGGATCTGGCCGTCGGCGGTGAGGCGGATGCGGTTGCAGTGGCCGCAGAACGGTTCGGTGACGGGGGCGATGATACCGATTTCGGCCTGGGTCGAAGGTTGCGCGGATTCCGATCCCGGGTTGGCTGGGGTGTCCTGGCGGAATCGCCAGCGACGCGCCGTTTCGGAGGCGTGTGTCGGGGAGGTTGGGACGAGGTCGAATCGAGCCTGAAGGCGGGCGAGGATTTCCCGACCGGGCACAACCAGGTCCCTAAGCCACGCGCGCCCGGAATCGAGAGGCATGAACTCGATGAACCGCAGGGCGAGGTTTTCGTGGAGGGCGAAGGCGGCGAGGTCTTCGATTTCGTGATGAGTAAGATCGCGGATAACGACCGCGTTGACCTTGA
>JBBQIU010000724.1:0-2660 GCA_038325245.1 Verrucomicrobiota bacterium | reverse complement strand
GGGAGCTGGCCAAGGAATTGGATGCCCGGCCTGGGGACATGGTCAATGTGCTGCCGCCGGGCCTGGCACAGCGCATGTTGAGTCAGGCGCGGCGGAATTCGGACGGCCGGACCGAAGAGGCGTTTCTGCCAACGGAATTTGTCGTCCGCGGAATCTTCGATGCGGGGTTCTACGAGTACAACGTGGCGTACGTCGCGACGTCGTTGTCGAACGCACAGGATTTGTATTCGCTGGACGACGCGGTGCACGGGGTAACGGTCATGCTCAAGGACCCGATGTCGGCGACGCTGGTCCGACGCGAGCTTTCCCTAGAGTTGGGCCCGGAGTTTCGGGTGACGACCTGGATGGAGGAGAAGGGTGAGATCCTCGAGGCCGTGGCGGTGGAGAAGAAGGTGATGTTCATCGTCCTCTTCTTTGTGATGATCGTGGCGGCCTTCGGCATCACGAGCACGCTCATCACCTTCGTCGTGCAGAAGACGCGGGAGATCGGCGTCCTCAAGGCGCTCGGTTGCACCCGTTGGCAGGTGTCCTCGCTATTCCTGAGCCAGAGCGTGTTCGTCGGGCTGATAGGCGTGGCGTCCGGATTCGTGCTCGGCCGGTTGGCGGTCCGTTACCGAAACGAATTCCTCGAATTGATGCGGCGGACGACCGGACTGGAGCTTTTTCCGGCGAGCATTTACGGATTCGGACAATTGCCTGCGAGGATTGATTCGATGGATCTGGCGCTGATCTGCGGAAGCGCGCTGGTGATTTGCCTATTGGCGGGGTTGCTGCCCGCCTGGAATGCGGGCCGGCTCCAGCCGGTGGAGGCCCTGCGCCATGAATGACGCGGCGCCGCGGAAAAGTGGGCCGCTGCTTGTCGCGAAGGATCTGCGCAAGACCTACCAGATCGGCCGGCGGACCGTGGAAGTGTTGCGAGGTGTCTCGTTTGAGGTCGGGGCCGGGGATTTCGTCGCCCTTCGCGGTGCGTCGGGTTCCGGCAAGAGCACGTTGCTTCAGTTGCTGGGAGGCCTGGACATACCGGATGCGGGAACGATCGAGTTCGAAGGCGAGGGATTGGGCACGCTGGGTCCCGCGCGGTTGGCATCCTTTCGAAATCTCCGCGTGGGCTTTGTATTCCAGGCATACCATCTCCTTCCCGAACTGGATGCCCTGGAGAACGTCTGCCTGCCCGCGCGTGTCGCGCGACGACCGGCCGACGAGACGATCGCGCGGGGCCGGGCCTTGTTGGGACGGGTGGGATTGGGGGAACGATTGGACCATCGGCCCGCCGAACTGTCGGGCGGCGAACAGCAGCGGGTCGCCATCGCCCGGGCGTTGGTGAACCGGCCCCGCTTGATCCTTGCGGATGAGCCCACGGGGAACCTCGATTCCCTGAGCGGTGGGGCGATCATGGACCTCCTCTGTTCCATCCAGGCCGAGGAGGGGATGACGCTGGTGATGGTCACCCACGACTCACGGGTGGCGGCGCGCGCGCCCCGGGTGCTCGAACTGACGGACGGTCGGGTTGCGTGAATCCGTCCCCATCGGCCTTGCGTCGGCGACAAACGCTGCCCTAGCGTCGCTTCGCGACGATGAAGGTGTATATCGACGGTGATTATTTCGACGACGAGGCCGCCAAGATCTCCGTGTTCGACCATGGACTCTTGTATGGCGACGGCGTTTTTGAGGGGATACGCGCCTACAACGGCCGGGTCTTCAAGCTCCAGGAGCACATTGAGCGCCTCTATTGCTCGGCGAAGGCGATCCTTCTCACCATTCCCATGGCGCCTGCGGCTGTGGCGGCGGCGGTTGTGGAGACCTGTCGGCGAAACGACATCCGGGATGGTTACGTCCGCCTTTTGGTGACGCGCGGGGTGGGAACACTGGGATTGAATCCCAACACGTGCCGGAAGCCGTCGATTGTCGTCATTGCCGGGAAGATCCAGCTCTATCCGCCGGAATACTACGAATCCGGACTGACGATCGTGACGGTGCCAACCACGCGAAACCTTCACAGCGCGGTCAATCCGGCCATCAAGTCGTTGAACTACCTCAACAACATTCTCGCCAAGATCGAGGCCAACAACGCCGGGTGCGAGGAAGCGATCATGCTGAACGCGGAGGGATATGTGGCGGAATGTACGGGGGACAACCTTTTCCTCGTGAAGGGGCGCCACCTGCTGACGCCGCCCCTTTCGGCTGGGGCGCTCTATGGCATCACGCGGGGCACGGTGATGGATCTGGCTACGACGGCGGGCTTGATCGTCCAAGAACCCAACTTGACCCGGTACGACGTCTTTAATGCCGACGAGTGTTTCCTGACCGGGACCGGGGCGGAGGTCGTGCCGGTGGTGAAGGTGGATGGACGGGTGATTGGGAATGGGAAGCCGGGTTCTGTGACGCTGGACCTTATGCGGGCTTACCACACCTTGACGAACTCCACCGGGGAGCCGATATACGTTTGACCGGATGGTGAACGATTTCGGAGATACGCCTAAATGGAACCGTCGACGGCCGAGCCAATGGCGGGTCGACGTCCGGGGATTGCGCGACAGGAAAGCCGTTGGCACGGGCGTCCAGTGGTCCCATGTTGGCGGAGGTCTAAAATGATCTGCAGTGTTTGTCAGAAGAACGAGGCCAAGGTTCACGTGACGCAAATTGTCGATGACAAGATGCAA
>JBBQIU010000723.1:0-2669 GCA_038325245.1 Verrucomicrobiota bacterium | reverse complement strand
GGCTTCTCCATGGGCGCGTCGTGGGGGGACTACAACGACGACCGACTCCCCGACCTTTTTGTGGGCAATGGCTGGGATGAACAGGGACATCTCTTCCGCAACCTGGGCCAAGGACAGTTCGAGATTGTCCGGAGCGAGCCGTTCGGTTCCCAACCCGCCTCCTCGAGCACGGGGGCGTGGGCCGACTACGACAACGACGGTGATCTCGACCTGTTCGGCGCCCACTCAGCCCCGTACCGCTCGGTCCTCTATCGGAACGAGGGCGGGGGGGCCTTTGTCCGCATTCTGGAAAGCCCGCTCGTCCGCGAGGTGACGTCAATCGTTGGCGCCGTGTGGGGCGACTACGACAATGACGGTTGGTTGGATCTCTACCTCGCCAACCGCGATCAACGAAACCTCCTGTACCGAAACCTGGGCGACGGATCCTTCTCCCGGGTCACCGATGACCCCGCCGTCATTGATACCAAGGCCTCGAACGGTTGCGCCTGGGGTGACTACGACGGTGACGGTTTCCTCGATATCGCCATCGCCAACTGGGACGGACAAACCAGCGATCTGTTTCGCAACCGCGGCAATTCCAATGCCTGGCTCAAGGTCCGCTGCCACGGCACCGCCTCCAACGCCAGCGGCATCGGAGCCAAAGTCCGCATCCTCACTCAGCTTCAGGGCAAGCCCGTCTGGCAGATGCGTGAGATCCAATCCGGTGACGGCTGGGGCGGCCCGGAATTGATCGCCCACTTCGGCCTCGGCGACGCGGCCAGGGTCGAACGGCTCGTGGTGGAATGGCCGTCCGGTGCCAACCAGGAATTCACCGACATCACGGGGCGCCAGGTCTTCTCCGTTCACGAATCGCCTGCCGCCCCGCTTACAATCGCCCCGGCCGGCGGCTTCTTCACCAACTCCGTAGGCGTCACCCTTCAGTCCTACGCTCTGGGCGCGGGAATCCGTTTTACGCTCGACGGTTCGGAACCCACCGTCGGGAGCCTTTTGTATTCCGCCCCGATCCTCATCACGACCACCACAACTCTCAAAGCCCGCCTCTTTCTGAATGGCTTTCCCGCCAGCGAGATTCTCTCCGCCACGTACCAGGCGGACCCCGACATCCGGATTGAGCCCAACGGCGGCCCGTTCACCAACCGACTCGACGTCCTCATCACGTCGCGTCTCCCCAACGTCAAGATCCGGTACACCAGCGACGGTTCCGAGCCGGATCTCAATTCATCGGTCTACACCGTGCCCGTCCCCGTCACCGAAGGCATGACCTTTCGCGCCCGCGGGTACTTCAACGAATTCCCCGTCACCGAGGTCGTCTCCGCCACCTTCCAAAGGGTCTTCGTCCACGGCGACGACGGCATACCCGACTCGTGGCGCGAACAACACTTTGGCGCTGGGTTCCGCTTTAATTCGAACGCCCAGCAGACGAGCGACCCGGACCGGGACGGTTCCGACAATCGCCAGGAATACCTCGCCGGCACCGACCCTCTCGACCCCACATCCGGTTTCCGCGTCGCCGTCCGCGCCATCCCGGAGATCCGCTTCCCGTCCGTCGTGGGTCTCAAGTACCGGATCCTCCGCCGCACGTCCCTTGACGATCCCCAGCCCGAGTTGGTCCATGAACTCACCGCCGAAAGCGAATCCACGACCTTTGTGGACCGTGATGCCGGCGTGACGGCCAACCCGTCCTTCTACCTCGTCGAACCCGTGCGTTAGAGGAACATCAAGGCGCGTCCGACCAGTTGAAGTAACCGATAAACATCTCCTCCCAGCTCTGCTCCCCGAAACGCACCGACGCCGAGGAATCCGGATTGTACGGATTCCGGATCGAATTATCCCATGCCCCCGACGCGATGATCCGTGTTCCTTCCGGCAGGAATTTTGGCTCCGCGAGCCGGTAGAGGGTCTGCCAGTCGAACCGGTAGAACGGCACGTTCAACAATACCTCCCGGCGATTGTCCGGATACACGGCCTCGAACCGGAAGTGTCGCCCCCGGTAATGCATGTGCGGGCTGAACTCGTAGACCATCCCGTCCCGCGGCATGCGAAACTCCGCCGACGCCGGATGATCCTCCACCCCCGGTGGAATCGTGAATGCCGTGGTGTAGGCCGCCGCGGTTCGCAATTCCCGACCCGGTGTTTCCGGCGCCAGGTACAAACCCACTTCCGTCTGATCCGTCTCCGGCTGCCCTGTCGCCGTGTAATGCATCTGGAACACCATGAACGCATTTCGTTTCAGGAGCTTGCCGGTCCCCGTGGGGTACTCCCCTTGCGCCATTCCGGGAACGTACGCCGCAAAATAACCACCCAGCCCCGCTTGGATCTGCAGGACGTCCGTGAAGCTCGTGGCGTTGAAAACCAGGACATGGTGCACCACCCGGGGATTGCCCGGATTCACCACCGCCGCCCGCAACCAGACATCACGTCCGAACGGGTTCGGCAAAACCAGGTAGCGATAGTCGACCGTTCCCGACGCCGGGATCGTCTGGAGGTCGATGCGCGCCACTTGGTCCGGCGTGCCCATGGGCCACCTCGGCGGTAGCGGCGGAACCTCCTCCGCGAGTGGATCGCGTCCCTCACCCCGGGGCGCTCCGCGGTCGATCCAGTCCACCAGCATCGCGAGTTCCTCGCCCTTCAGCATGCCGTCATTGTGGTACGTCTGCGGCTGGCGATCC
>JBBQIU010000722.1:0-2673 GCA_038325245.1 Verrucomicrobiota bacterium | reverse complement strand
GTGACGTTCCAGTCGATGGCGCGGACGTCGTCGCCGGGCTGGTATTCGCGGACTTCGTCGAAGTCCATTCCCTGACCCTTGAAGGCGGAGTGGTACTGGCCGGCGGTCGACTCGGCGACGAGCCGTTTGGTGCGGATCTCGATCTGCCGGATCTTGCGTAGGATCTCGCGCGGGATCATGGGGCGTCTGCCTTCACGTCAGGGTCAGAGTCAGAGTTAGAGTCAGGGTTAGAGTTGGGTCACGCCGCCTCACGGCACGGGCAATTCGTCGAAGATTTTCTGGATGACGATTTCGCTGGTTTTGTCTTCGGCTTCCGCCTCGTAGGTGATGGCGACGCGGTGGCGGAGGACGTCCATGCCGATACTCTTGACGTCCTGGGGCGTCACGTAACCGCGGCCCTGGAGGAAGGCAAAGGCCTTGGAAGCGAGGGTGAGGGCGATCGTGGCGCGGGGAGAGGCGCCGAGCTGGATGAAGTCCTTGACGGAGATCTTGTAGGCCTCCGGGTCGCGGGTCGCGCAGACGATATCAACGATGTAGTCCTTCACTTTGTCGTCGATGTAGACCTCATTCACGACTTTGCGGGCGGCGAGGATGGTGGCGGAATCGACGACGGGGGAGACCTCGGGGAGGTTCACGGTGTGGGCCATGAGGTCGAGGATCTGGCGTTCCTCGGCGCGGGTTGGGTAACCGATGCGGAGCTTGAGCATGAAGCGGTCGACCTGCGCCTCGGGGAGTGGGTACGTGCCTTCCTGCTCGATGGGGTTCTGGGTGGCGAGAACGAGGAAGGGTTCCTCGAGGGGGAAGGTGGTGTCGCCGATGGTGACCTGCTTTTCCTGCATGGCTTCGAGCAGGGCGCTCTGGACCTTGGCGGGGGCGCGGTTGATTTCATCGGCGAGGACGAGGTTGGCGAAAATGGGGCCGCGGCGGGTGGAGAAATTGCCGGACTGGGGGTTGTAGACCTGGGTGCCGATGACATCGGCGGGGAGCATGTCGGGGGTGAACTGGAGGCGGGAGAATTTGACGCGGAGCGCGCGGGCGAGGGATTTGACGGAGAGGGTTTTGGCGAGGCCGGGGACGCCTTCGAGGAGGACGTGGCCGCTGGCGAGGAGGCCGATGACGAGGCGGTCGACGAGGTAGCGTTGGCCGATGATGACCTTGTTGATTTCGGTGAAGAGGGGGCGGACGAAGGCGGAGGCGCGCTGGACCTCCTCATTGATGGCGGTGATGCCGGTGCTCATGCGGGGTCATTGATGCCGAAGGGGGGAAGGCGGCGGCAAGTCCGTTCCGCGGTGTTCTCAAAGGGGGCGGACGGCGGCCTGAGGGGGAATCTCCTTGTGGGTGTGGCGCTTCGGGCATAGATAGCGGGACACTTCTCCGACGCGGACCGAGGGATCGGCACGTGTGCGCATGCAAAATGGAACGTCGCGTGGCAGGCGCCAGGAGGACGCGATGGCCGACCGCCCCGGGAGGGCGAAAACGAAAGGACTGGTCATGGCTGCCAAAGGAATCTCGTTGCACATCGGACTGAATTTCGTGAACCCGGAACATTACGGCGGGTGGGATGGCGAGCTGCAGGCGTGCGAATTTGACGCGAAGGATCTCCGGGCGATTGCCAAGGGGAAGCGGTTCAAGACGAACCTTATCCTCACGCGAAAGGCCACCGCAGCGGCGGTCATCGCCGCGATCACGGATGCGGCGACGAAGCTAACGGCGGGGGACATGTTTCTGCTGACTTATTCGGGCCATGGGGGGCAGGTGCCGGACACGAACGGGGACGAGACGGACCCTGGGCGCATGGATGAGACGTGGGTGCTTTGGGACCGGCAGTTGGTGGACGACGAGCTTTGGAATCTGTGGCGGCGTTTCAAGCCGGGGGTGCGGATCTTCGTGCTATCGGACAGTTGCCATAGTGGAACCGTGACGCGGGTGATGCCGGCATTTCGGGGTTCCGGTCCGGCTCCCCGGGTGCGAATGCTTCCTCCGAAGCAGGCGGAGAAGGTCTACCGACAGAATGCGGCGATGTACGACGCGATCCAGGAGTCGGTGCCATCCGGAGAGAAGGCCACGATCCGGCCGTCGGTCATTCTCATTTCGGGATGCCAAGACAACCAGCTTTCGCTGGATGGAAGTCGCAACGGGTTGTTCACGGAGACGCTGAAGCAGGTGTGGCGGAAGGGGAAATTCAACGGGAGCTACCAACGGTTCCGTGACGAGATTGCCCAGCTCATGCCGCCTCAGCAGACGCCCAACTACTTCATGGTGGGGAAGGTGGATCCGCTGTTTGAAGCGAAGCAACCGTTCCTGATCTGACGCGTGCTCGATTGAACTGGAAGGGCCTGGCTCAAGGGGCGGCCATCGCGGTGGTCATTTGGACCGTGCTGGCCCTCCTTTTTGGGGGTCAATATTACGCCTCAAGTGCGATGCAGGGGCGTCCGGTCAGTTGGTATCATGCGGTCACATACGCGTTGGCGGACTGGTATGTCTTCGGACTTCTGGCGCCGCCGGTGGCGTGGCTCGGGCGTCATGTCCGATTGGAATGGCCGTTGCGGGCGCGGCATGTCGGCGTTCACTTGACCGCCTGCGCCGCCTTCATGTTGGCGTACCTGCTCATTCGGGCGGGGATCGCGGTGTGGCAATTCCGATGGGCGGGCGGGCGGGTGACGTTCCTGGATG
>JBBQIU010000721.1:0-2687 GCA_038325245.1 Verrucomicrobiota bacterium | reverse complement strand
TTTCGTTCGGTGCACCTGCGGCGCGGGCATGGATATTCTTCGGATTTTCGACGCCCTGAACGACGTGCGAAACCTGACGACCGCCATTCGGGCCGTGAAGCAGCAGGGCAAGCACGCCCGCGGGGAGCTTTGCTACACGATCAGCCCGGTCCACACGGTGGATAACTTCGTCAAGATGGGGGTCGAGCTCGAAAAAATGGGTTGCGACTCCGTCGCGATCAAGGACATGTCCGGCATCCTTCAGCCGAGGATTGCCTTCGATCTCGTGAAGGAATTGAAGCAGCGGATCGGGATCCCCATCACGCTCCACACCCATGACACGGCGGGTCTCGGAGCGGCGAGTTACCTGGCGGCAATCGATGCCGGCGTGGACGCGGTGGAAGTGTCGATCGTGCCGTTCGCCAACGGCACGTCGCAGCCCGACACACAGCGCATGCTGGCGCTCCTCGAAGGCCATCCGAGGGCGCCCAAATTCGACCCGAACAAGCTGACGGAGCTTCGGACCTACTTCGAAGGGGTCTATCAGCAGCTCAGCAAGTTCACGAGTCCGGCGAACGAACGCGTCGATTCGGACATCCTGATCTACCAGGTCCCCGGCGGCATGCTCTCCAACTTCCGCAATCAACTGAAGGAGCAGGGGATGGCCGACAAATTCGACGACGTGCTCCGCGAAATTCCGGTCGTTCGGGAGGCCCTGGGCTGGGTGCCCCTCGTGACGCCGACCTCCCAGATCGTGGGAACACAGGCAATGATGAACGTGAAGTTCGGCCGCTGGAAAATGATCTGCCAGCCCGCGCAGGACATCGCCCTCGGCAAGTACGGAAGGACGCCAGGTCCCATCGACCCGGGCGTGCTGGCGCAGGTCGAACGGCAGACGGGCAAGAAGCCGATGCTCGAACGGCCCGCCGACGCCCTCGAGCCCGGCTTGGAGAAGTACCGCAAGCAATGTGCCGAAAAGGGATTGCCCACGGACGATGAGACGGCCGTCCTCTTCGCCATGTTTCCGCAGCAGGTGGAGGAGTTGCTGAAGCCGTCGGCCAAGGCAGATCCCGGTGCGGCGTCGGCAGCGACGTCCGGCGCGGCACCGACGCCCGCCGCCGCGGCTCCGGCTTCCACTTCCACTCCGGGCTCGCGGGTGCCGGTTTCCGCCGGCCGCCGGATGACGCTGTCCTTGAACGGCAAGCGCCACGAAGTCGTCGTCGAAACCATCGACGGTTGAAAGCCGAGCCCCTGTTGAACCATGTCCTCCGTCTCCAATTCCCCCGCAAAGCCTGAGCCGATGCTCGCCGGATTTGCTCCGGTGAGTCGTGAAACCTGGAAAGCCCAGGTGGAAGCCGAACTCAAGGGAGTTTCGTTCGAGAAGAAGATGCTCTCGACAAATTATGAGGGCATCACGCTTCAGCCGATCTATCGAAAGGAAGACACAGCGGGGCTCGCGCATCTGGGGTTCCTGCCTGGCTCCGGGAATTTCGTGAGAGGTTCGTCGTCGAGCGGATACGTCGGCCGGCCCTGGGAGGTTTCGCAGGAGATCGCGACGCCCGACGCCGCCGCGTTCAACGACATGGCCCGGGCGGGGCTGGATCGGGGTTTGACCGCGCTGAACATGGTGGTCGATCGGGCAACGCGAAACGGCGCGGATCCCGATTGGGCCAAGGAGGCGGACATCGGCGCCGGCGGGCTGTCGGTCGCATCGCTGGAGGACATGCGGGTGGCGCTTCGGGGCATTGATCTGGGAGAGGTGCCCCTCTTCGTGAGATCGGGGGCCTCGGGGATGCCGGTGGCGGCGTTGATCGCGGCGTTGGTCAGGGGGAGCCAGGGAGACCTGTCTCGGCTTCGCGGCTGCATCGAAGTCGATCCGTTGGGAGTTCTGGCGCACGAGGGTCGGTTGGCGCAATCCCTGGAGTCGGCGTACCGCGAGATGGCGGCCCTGACGGATTGGGCGGCGCGAACAGCGCCATTGTTGCAGACGATTTGCGTGCACACGCGGTCGTGGCACGAGGCGGGAGGCCACGCGGTTCACGAGCTGGGATTCGGGCTGGCGACGGCATTGGATTATGTGCGGGCGATGGAGAGCCGAGGCCTGGGACTGAAAGAGGTTGCGCCCCGCCTTCGGTTCGCGTTCACCGTGGGAACCCAGTTCTTCACCGAGATCGCCAAGGTACGGGCAGCCCGCATGCTCTGGGCGAGGCTCGCCTCGGTGCTCGGCGGCACCGCGGAAGCCCAACGCACTTCCCTCCACGTCCGCACATGCCTCTTCAACAAGACCGTCTTCGACCCGTACGTGAACCTCCTGCGGACCACGGTCGAGGCCTTCGCCGGCGTCCTGGGCGGGTGCGACTCGCTCCAGGTCGGCGCCTTTGACGAGGTGGTGCGGACGCCGGACGAATTCTCCCAACGCGTTGCGCGCAACCAGCAACTGGTGCTCCGCGAGGAATGTCAGTTGACCCGGGTGATCGATCCCGCCGGCGGCTCGTGGTACGTCGAAAGTCTGACCCACGAACTCGCGCGGCGAGCCTGGGCTCTTTTTCAGGAGATCGAAAAGCAGGGCGGAATGGCCAGGGCCCTCCGGGCGGGCTGGCCGCAGACGGAGGTCACCAAAGTCGCCGAGACCCGTCTACTGAACGTCGCGCGCCGAAGGGACAGCTTCATCGGCACGAACGCCTACGCCAACCTCACGGAAAAGCCCC
>JBBQIU010000720.1:0-2692 GCA_038325245.1 Verrucomicrobiota bacterium | reverse complement strand
GGGGACGGCGCCAGGCTCTTCATCGGCCGTGATCTCTCCGGCTGGACGCAGCGCGGCGGCAAGGCGCTGTATGTCGTCGAAGAGGGTGTGATCGTGGGCCGCTCCGTGCCGAACACACCCAACTCATTTCTTTGCACCTCGCGGCCCTACACCAATTTTGTGCTCGAACTGAAGTTCAAGGTCGCCACAAACCTGAACTCGGGGGTGCAGATTCGAAGCGAGTGCTTCGACGAAGCCAGGGAAGTCGTTTTGGGCGGGAAGACGTTCAAGATTCCCGCTGGCCGGGTTCACGGCTACCAGGTGGAAATTGATCCGAGCGAACGGGCGTGGACGGCGGGAATCTACGACGAGAGCCGCCGTGGATGGCTGAACGACCTGAAGGAGAATGAGCCGGCCCGGAAGGCGTTCCGCCAGGGCGAGTGGAACCATCTCCGGGTCGAGGCCCGTGGCGATTCGTTAAAGACCTGGCTGAACGGCGTGGCCGCCGCCGATCTTCGGGATTCCGTCACGCCGGCCGGGTTGATCGCGCTGCAGGTCCACGGTGTGGGAGCGAAGACGGAGACGATGGAAGTACGTTGGAACGATATTCGCCTCAAGGAACTGCCCTGACCGCCAAGGGCTGATATGAAAGCGTCCTGGGCCCGGTGGATTGCCCTTTGGGGAGCGTGCCTGGCCTTGGTTGCCCCCATTTCCTGCGAGGCCGGGGACAGGCCGAACATCCTCTGGCTGACCTGCGAGGATGCCGGACCGCACCTCGGGTGTTACGGCGATGCCTACGCCACGACGCCGAACCTGGATGCCTTCGCGGGGGAAGGCCTTCGCTATCGCCGCGTGTGGTCGACCGCCCCGGTTTGCGCTCCGGCCCGCACGGCCATCATTTCGGGCCTGTACCCGAGTTCCATCGGCGCAGAGCACATGCGGAGCCACGTGCTCATGCCCCGGGGCACAACGATGTTCCCCAAACTCCTGCGCGAGGCAGGCTATTACTGCGTCAATAACAGCAAGGAAGATTACAACCTGGAGAAGCCGGCGGGCGTCTGGGACGAATCCTCCGCCAGGGCCCACTGGAGGAATCGGGGTGCCGGGCAGCCATTCTTCGCGGTATTCAACTTCACGGAATCGCACGAGAGCCAGGTCCGAAAGCGCCCGCATACGCCTGTTCACGATCCCGCGAAAGTGACGGTTCCGCCGTACATGCCAGATACCCCCGAGGCGAGGGCCGGGTGGGCCCAGTACCACGATCAGGTGAGCGTCGTGGACCGGCGCGTGGGTGCGGTTCTTCGGGAGCTTCAGGAATCGGGCCTGTCTGGCGAGACGATCGTCTTTTTCTTCGGGGACCACGGCGCGGGCCTTCCACGAAACAAGCGCAGCGCTTGTGACTCCGGACTGCGCGTCCCTCTGATCGTGCGATACCCGGAACGATGGCGGAGCCTGGCGCCACCGGACTATGTGGAGGGTGGCGAATCGAAACGGCTGGTCGGGTTTGTGGATCTCGCGCCCACGATGCTCAGCCTCGCCGGCGTCCAACCTCCGGAGTGGATGCAAGGGCGCGCCATCGCCGGATCTCACGCGACTCCCGGGCCGAAATACCTGTTCGGCCTTCGCGGCCGCATGGACGAGCGATACGACTTGGTTCGAAGCGTCACGGATGGACGCTTCGTCTATGTCCGGAACTACCTTCCCCACCGACCTCACGGACAGCACGTCGAGTACCTCTTCGAAACGCCGATGACGGTGGCTTGGAAGCGCCTCTTCGACGCCGGGGGTCTGCCTCCGGAACAACGCGCCTTCTGGGAACGCCGGCAACCGGAGGAGTTGTACGATCTGGAAGCCGACCCGTTCGAGTTGGCGAATATGGCCGAGGCCCCGGAGCACCAGAAAACCCTTCGACGACTGCGCGAGGCGCATCGCGAACACACCGTGGCCATTGCGGATGTCGATTTGCTGCCCGAAGCCGAAATGCTGAGCCGGGCGGCGGGGAAAGCTCCCGGCGATCTTCGCCACGAGCGGCGCACGCTGGACATCCGGCGGTTGCTGGAGGCCGCGGAACTGGCCGCCGGGTTCGACGACTCCCAGATCGCTCGCCTCCGCCGACTCGCCTGGGACCGGGACAGCGGTGTGCGCTATTGGGCGGCGGTCGGGCTGCTCGTGCGGGGTGAGAAAGGCGTGAAGGCTGGTGCGCGGGAACTGCGAAGGCTTCTCACCGACGAATCACCGTCGGTTCAAGTGGCGGCCGCCGAGGCGCTCGCTGCGTTCGGCACGGGGGAAGAGGCCCGCGCCGGCGCCGAAGCGCTTCTGCGGCTCGCGGACTCACGGCGGAGCGGGTATCTGGTCGCTGTGGCCGCCCTGAACGCCATCGACAACCTGCCGGAATCCGCGCGACCGCCGCGATCCTCGTTGTTAGGGCTGCCGACTGCGGCGCCCGGGACGAACGCCCGAATGAACGACTACCTGGCCCGGTTGATGAGGCATGTCACCGTCCCGGGGGTCCCGTGACATCAGCATCCCTTTTTCGAAAGGACCGTTGCGCCAGGACCATGGCGGCCAGCATGAGGAGAGCCCCGGAGAAGAACGGAGCGCCGGGCAGCAGGAAGGGTGCGGAGGGACTGATAAACCAGCCGAATAATCCTGTGGCCAATAGGGGCGCCAGCACTCCTGCCACGCTGCCCACGCTGGCGAGCGCTCCCTGAAC
>JBBQIU010000719.1:0-2698 GCA_038325245.1 Verrucomicrobiota bacterium | reverse complement strand
CTGGTTGCGCGGCAGGGGGACCGTCTCGAAGTCCGGGCGTCTCGTTTGGTGGCGTTGCATGGTCCGGATCCGAAGACGCAGGAGACGGCGGTCCTTTTCGCGAGGGCGACCGGAGACGTGGCGGCGCGGGTGGGGATCGGCCCGCAGGCGATCGAACTGCGCGGCGAGACGATGGCCTACACCCCGGGTGAGCCTTCCCGGATCGAGGTGGACGGGAATCCCTCGTGGCACGGCCTCGGGCATACGGGGAAGGCTCGACGATTCGTGCTGAATCCCGAAGGGCCGACGTTCGAGGCGACGGGCAACGTGCAGGTCCGCTGGGCCCCCGAGTCGGGCGGCACCAACGCCACGGTGAATCTTAGGTCCGCCGCGCTGCGGATCGACGGCGGTCGGGCGGCGTTCGCGGGAGGCGTGGACGCCGCCGGAGCGCGGTGGAATCTGAAAGCGGGGGAGATGGATCTCGTGCTTGCGACGAACAGGGTGATCCGCGGATTCGAAGCCCGTCGCGAGGTGCGATTGCTCTATGAGATGGCCCTGGCTCGGCCGTCGACGAACGCTCCTTCGCGAGCGGTCCTGCGTGCGTTCATGGATTTGTCGACCGTGGAATCGCGACGTTGGGAGATCACGGCGGAGACGCTTCAGGCGGAGTTGGCGCCTGGGACGGATGAATTGCTCGAGATGGAGGCGACCGGGGGGGTCGACATCCGGCATCCCGCTTTGAAAGCTCACGGCGGGCGCCTCACCTACTCGGCGATGGATCAGCTTTTTCGTCTGCGGGATGATGCGGAACTTCGGGCGGTGGACGGACTCGAAGTCCTGGCGGGGCCGTCGTCGGCGCTGACGGTGGATCCGAGAACGGGGCGTGCGGGAGTGGAGGGTCCGGTCCGGCGGATGGTTCTGCCGGCGCGCGCCCTGCGTGAAGCCGCTTCGACGAATGCGGCGGCGAGGCCGCGATAGTTTTCATTTCCATGCCGCTGCTTGAAATCGAGGGATTGCGGAAGTCGTACCGTCGCCGGGCGGTGGTCAACGGCGTGTCGATCCATGTGAACGCCGGCGAGATTGTCGGATTGCTCGGGCCGAACGGCGCGGGGAAGACGACCAGCTTCAACATGGTGGTGGGACTGATCCGGCCGGACGCCGGGACGGTCCGGTTCAACGACGGCGACGTGACGGCGTTGCCGATGCACGAGCGGGCGCGGCGCGGGATCGGATACCTGACGCAGGAGCCCTCGGTTTTCCGGAAGCTGACGGTGGAACAAAACATCCTGGCGATTTTGGAGACGTGTGTGGGATCGCGGGCGGAACGTGCGCTTCGCCTGAAGTACATGCTGGAGGAACTGGATCTGACGCGTCTGGCGGAGAGCAAGGCCTTCACGCTCAGCGGCGGTGAGAAGCGGCGGCTGGAGATCACCCGGGCGCTGGTGACGAGTCCGAAGATGCTGTTGCTGGATGAGCCCTTTGCGGGGTTGGACCCGATTTCCGTCCACGAAGTCCAGAAAATCGTCCGGAGGCTGAGGGAGCGGGGCCTGGCCATTCTGGTGACGGATCACAACGTCCGGGAGACCCTCAAGCTCGTGGATCGGGCGTATATCATCCATCGGGGTGAAGTGCTGCTGGAGGGTTCCGCGGAGTTTCTCGTCAACGACCCGCGGGCGCGGGACATCTATCTCGGACCTGAGTTCAATATGTGAAGGGGAGGGGGAGCCAACCATGCCTATTATCAGCAACGTCATCACCCCCCAGGTCACCGTCGACCAGTTCTTTCGCGAGTACGGCGAGCGCCTCGAATTGAGGCTCATCGCGGGTGAGAAGGGGCTCCGACGGCTTATCCGGGAACCCACCCTGAACCGGCCGGGGCTCGCCCTCGCGGGGCACACTCGATTCTTCGCCTGCCACCGGGTGCAGGTGCTCGGGAGCATGGAACTTCACTTCCTGCGCGAGCAACTGCCCCAGGCCCGCGCGAGCGCCTACGAAGTCCTCTTCACCCATACCGTCCCAGCCATCGTCCTGGCCCGGGGCCTGAAGCCGGATGCGGACATGCTGGCCATCGCCGAGACGGCCGGGATTCCCGTGTTCCGGACGCGGCACATCACGATGAAATTCATCAACAAGGCCACCATCGCACTGGAGGCCATGTTCGCCCCGAGGACAACGATGCACGCCAGCATGGTGGACATCCTCGGAATCGGGGTCGTGCTCATCGGCGAGAGCGGCATCGGAAAGAGCGAATCGGTCCTGGCGTTGCTCGAGCACGGGTACAGCCTCGTCGCCGATGACGTCGTCCGCGTCCGGTTGCACGACGATTGCGAGATCATCGGTTCCGCGAAGGAACTGGCGAAGCATCTGATGGAGGTCCGCGGCATCGGGATTATCGACGTGGCGCGAATGTTTGGCATCCGGGCCATCCGGGGGCACAAGCGCGTGGACCTGGTCGTGTCGTTGAAGCCCTGGGCCGACGTCACGGACATCGAGCGTCTGGGAATCGACCAGGAATACATGAAGATCCTCGGGATCGACGTGCCGCATATCATCATTCCCGTCCGACCCGGACGCGACTTGGCGCGCCTGATCGAGGTGGCGGCGTTCCAGGTGAAACTGCGTTCAACGGGTCACAATGCGGCGGCCGAGTTGAGTCGTCGGGTGATGGAACGGATCGAGAACTCGACCGCGAACGCCGCGGCGGGCGCCCAACCGCCCG
>JBBQIU010000718.1:0-2707 GCA_038325245.1 Verrucomicrobiota bacterium | reverse complement strand
GCCCGGTGGGGGTGGCCGTTCCGAGGGCGTTGCTCTCGGCTGGGTTTGGGCGAGGCCTTCGGCCTCAATGGCAGGCGGGACGCCGGCCGTGTAGGTGGGACGGTTCATGGGTAGGGCCACGGTTCGCGAACGGCGCATTGGGACCATGAACCGGGGGGAGAGCCCTCACCCGGTTCCGCAGGCGCGGAACCACCCTCTCCCACCTCCACTTCGCTCCGGCGGGAGAGGGATTTGGGAATGGTGGGTTCATGGAGAGGTCGCACCTCCAATTCCTTGACGCGCATTGGAACGATGAACCGGACGCGGCCTTCGGGCTCGATGGCAGGCGGGACGCATGCCGCTTCAAGCGCGCGGTTCACGGGAGTGACCCACTGAGGCGACGGACGGGAGTGATGGGATGGGGAATCCCACAATTGGGACGATAGAATGCGGCAATTAGACGGGAGTCAGTGCTTTCTCAGGCCTTGATTTCGCCATTTCACCCCTGATTTCGCGCGGTTCGCCCCTGAATTCTCCGCTTTTGAAGGCTGACCCTTTATTGCCTTCCCCCGCTTACCAAACTCACTCCACTTATGCATTGCATTCACTCGATCGCATCCCGTTTCACCCGGGGCCTCCACGGCGGGGCGATGATTCTGATGGGCCTCATCCTTTCCAACACACCGGCTTCGGGCCAGGGATGCGTCGCGTCCAGAGGGGGCAGTTCTTTCCACCTTCCGGGAATGGAGCTTCAGCCCTACCAGGGTTTCCAGGCTGCGGTGGGGTATCGATGGTTGCATTCGGACCGGCACTTCGTCGGGGACACCGAGCATCCTGAGAGGCAGGAGGAGGGCAGTGAGGTCGTCAATGATTCCCACTATATCGACCTCAGTCTGAGCTATGCCTTCACGCCACGCTACTCGGTCAACCTGACCGTTCCGTTCTCGTTCAATGACCGATCGCAGGTCGCCCGATCGAACGATGTTGCACGGACCATCCTTCTACGATACGCGACGCAGTCATTCGGGCTGGGGGACATCCGGCTCATTGGAAATGGGTGGATCATCGATCCGACCCGGATGCCGAAGGCCAATCTGCTGTTCGGACTGGGTGTGGACATGCCGACGGGACAGAAGGACGCCACGGACACGTTTCAGGTGTTCGACGCGCCCAGCGGGCGGATCGTGGCGAGGGAACGGACGGTGGATCAGTCGATTCAACTGGGGGATGGCGGGTGGGGAATGATTCTGGAACTTTATGGGTACTACCGCCTTATGGAGCGCCTGAGCGGGTATGTGAACGGTGGATACATGATCACGCCCGAGGAGAAGAACGGGGTGCCGACGTACCGGGGCAGCCCCTACGAATCGATCATGTCCATCGCCGACACTTACTACGGTCGCGTGGGTGTGGACTATGTTCTCCAGCCCAGGTGGGGCCTCTCCGTTTCGCTAGGTGGACGGATCGAGGGCGTGCCGGTGTACGATGCGATGGGGGGAAGCGAGGGTTTCCGACGGCCGGGTTTCGCGATCAGCATTGAACCGGGTGTGAGCCTCAGCCGGGGCGGCTGGACGTTGAACGTCGCCACTCCAGTGGCCGTGTACCGGAACCGGGAGCGGAGCGTGCCGGACAAGCAACGCTCGGAGGACACGAACACCTACCGGCACGGCGATGCGGCGTTCGCGGATTATCTCCTGACGGCGACGATCTCGAAGCGCTTCTGAAGCCCCGACGATTCAGCCATGACGCACGCGAAGGCGCGAAGGAAGAGAGAATAGAATAGAGCCTGAGTTGGGGGATGCATGGAACCAGGGAGCGAACGGTGTGGTCTCCCTCAAGAATCCGACGGGCGAATTCGCTGAAAATTCCTTGGGTTCTTCGCGTCTTCCCGCGGGGCGGGTTGATCGCAACGGGATCGTTGGACAAGGGACTCAGCGGCGTCGTGGTTTAATCCGCGGCGCCGCTGTTTTTTGTACGGCATCGGAGGCCGGGCGCATGCCCCAGGCACCGACCCTGCGTTGGCGTGCCTCGGACTCGAGTCGTTGAAGTCGGGCCGTTATGGATTTGGAGGTTTCGCCCGTCGGCGCCGGCGCGATGGACCCTTTGGCGCGAGCCCATCCCTGTTCGACGAGATGCTCCGCGAGACTGCCATTCCCTATTTCGATGAAGGCGTAGTAGCGCGGTTCCCGGCTTCTTCCTCCCGCGACGGTCCATCGGGTATGTACCGTGAACGGTCTCTTCAGGAACAAGCGCGTCGCTTCTGCGGCCTTGACTCCGGCCTGGATCGTCTCGTTGGTCGTGAGGCCGAAGTGTTGGCCCTGCTCGGCCACCCGAGACCGGTCCGAGAGATTGGTTTCGGGAGCATCCACGAAATAGAGGCGGACGTGGAACGACTTCTTTCCGCATTGAACCCGGAAGCTGTCGCCGTCGTTGTTTGGATTCGTGACGTAAGTGCAGCCTTCAAAAGTGGACCAGGGCTTCGTCTGCGGTCTCTTCTTCTGGGAAGGCGCGGTGGTGCTCGCGGCGAAGGATTCCCTTCCGGGCAGAAGCGCCAGGAGGATGAGGAGCAAGAGCGTGCGGTTCATGGGAAGCGAAGTTTGCCAAAGTCTGGACACGTATTGCGGCCATGAACCGTGCGATGGAGGGCGCCACTCCGTCGGCGCCGGGGATTGGGTTGGGGCTAGAGTTCAACAGGTTCCGACGGAGCGGAACCCTCCAGAGCGGCTTC
>JBBQIU010000717.1:0-2713 GCA_038325245.1 Verrucomicrobiota bacterium | reverse complement strand
CCCCACCCCGCCCAAAAGGAGTCCGGCGAGCAAGAGGATCGCGCCCCCGGCGGAGAGCAAGATGCAACGGACGGGGTGTCGCAGCGCGACCTGCCGGCTGAGTCGGAGCGCCTCGAGGGGGCCCATGCCGCGGTCCATGATGAGTGCGGCCGTGAAACCCCAGAGTGCGGAGGGTATCAACGCCAGGAAGGGCGTCAGGATTGCACCGGTGAGGATGAGAGCGCCCGCTCCGGGGGTCAGATCCCTGGCCTGCGTTCCGGCGGAAATGCCTAGCCCGACGACCCCCGCCCCCACCGAAAAGGCGATGACCGTGAACAGGACCAGAGCCAGATAACCCACGGAAAGGGGGCGGAAACTGGAGCGGAATCCGAGGAAGAGTTCCCTGACCTGAACGCGATGTCCGCGCCAGGCACGGATGGCGATGCCGGAGAGTCCTCCGGCGAGCGGGCCGGAGAGGATCAGAGCCGCCGGGAGGGTCAGAATGAACGCGAACGGGACGAACGTGAGCGGGAGCAGGACGAGGGTCACGCCGGCGACGAGCCCGCCCGCGCCCAGCAATGGAACGGATTGGCGGGTGATGAGTTGCCATCCCTTAACGAAAGAATCGAGGACGCTCAACGAAACGGAGCGGGTGCGGAGATCGTCGGTGCTGGGGAGGGGCAGAGACGGAGGTCCGCCGGGGATGGGGCGGCCTTGAGGACGGGCGGGCGGAAGAGCGGCCGCGAATTCCGGGTAGTCGGCGAGCCGTCGCCAGGTTGGGGATTCTTCGTCACGCGCTGGCGTGGAACGATCGGCACGTCCGTGCCGAATCCAGTCAAGAACCTGCGGTGCGGCGGCCGGGCCGTACTCCCGGAAGTCACCCCCACGGATTCGGAAGAGGTTGGGCATCCGCTCTAAGGACCGCCGCGCGATTTCTGCTGGGTGAGGACGACGAACCAGGCGTTGTAGTCCTTGTCATCGCCTGCGATGACGACGATTTCGCCGGGGAGGATGCGTTGGCGTTTCTTGACGACGAGTCTGCCCTTGCCGAAGAGCTGGATCTCGACCTCACCGGAGGGTTGCTGGGCGACCTCGATGCGACACTCCCGGCTCATGTCGACGTGGGTGGGTTGGGTCGGTCCCACGACGAAGTTGGTCTGAGTCACCTCAAAATAATTCTGCCACTTGAAAACGCGGCGGAGGCGTTTGTCGAGGTCAGGCGGGATCGGCTTCAGAGTCTTGTCCGAGGGCTTGGAGGAGTCCGTGCCCCAGATGAGCTGGGCCTGGAGCGGGAGCTTCGCGGGATCGGCGGCGCACGCGGGCGTGGGTTGGAAAAGGGACTGGAAACCGAGTCCGGTGAGGAGCGCGAGGGCAAACAATCGCGTGGTCATGGTTACGGTTCAAAAAACTTCAGCGGACCCCACCCAAACGACGGTCATGGCGTCGCTGGAGGAGTAGAACGTGAGTGTCGTGACTTCGGCAAGGGGGCTTTCGACGACGTGGTCGACGAGGACGGGCGGTAGGGGATCGGCGGTTTCCGCTGTGGGAACGGAACCAGGGCGAAGTGCGAAGAAGGCGGCGGTGGCGACGAGGGCGGAAGGGACAAGCCAGGCGAGCCAATGGCCGCCGACGCGGGAGGGGATGGACGCATGCCCTTTCTCGGGGGGGGGCGACGCTGTGGCGCGCTCGGCGCGATGGATGCCTTCGCGGATCCGGGACCAGTAAAAGTCACGGGAGGCGTCGATGGAATGTTCCGGGGCGTTGTCGCGGACGAGGCTCCGGAAACCGCGGAGATTTTCGGCAAGTGCGAGTGCGGCGGGGTCGGATTGGGTGAGCGTGGCGATCCGATGGGCCTCGGATGCCTTGAGTTCGCCATCGACCCAGGCTTGGATTTTCTCCTGAAGTTCACGGTTCATGATGGTTTTTCCTCGTCTTGAATGCCGGCGAGCAGGATCGCGAGTCGCCGGCGGGCGTAAAAAAGGCGGGACATGACGGTCCCGATGGAAATGCCGACCGTTTGGGCGATCTCCTTGTAGCCGAGGTCCTCGAATTCGTGGAGGACCAGGACGGTGCGGTGGGCATCGGAAAGTTTGGCAAGAGCGGCATCAATGCGTTGGCGAAGTTCGTGACGCTCGAGGCGTTCGGTGGGGTTGGTCCACACCGGAGGGAGGAGGCGATCGAGGCCGGTGTTGTCATCCTGGTAATCGGGAAGTGGATCGACCCGGTACCGCTGGTTGCGGCGCAGGTGGTCGAGGCAGAGGTTGATGGTGATGCGGGTCATCCATGTGGCGAAACTGGACTCGCCCTCGAACTGGGCGATGCGCTGCCAGCCTTTGATCCAGGCCTCCTGAGACAGATCCATCGCTTCGTCTTGCTGGCGCACGATCCGGAACGCCCGCGCGAACATTTTGTCGCGATGGCGGGCGACCAGTTCCTCGAACGCCGCCATATCGCCGCCCTGGGACGCGTGCACCAGTTGCTCGTCCGTGGGACTGGCCATGTCGTTGGAAGCTGGCATTGGGTGGACGCCTGGGTCTGGGCCTGTATTCAACGGCGTCAAAGTTTCCCCTTGGTGCTGGGGATCTCGCCAGCGATGCGGGGATCCGCCTGGCAGGCAAAATCCACCGCGCGGGCGAAGGCCTTGAAGAGGGCCTCAACCACATGGTGAGGTTCCTCACCATAAAGGAGTTCCAGATGAAGGGCGCAGCGCGCCTCGTTGGCGAATCCCTGGAAA
>JBBQIU010000716.1:0-2717 GCA_038325245.1 Verrucomicrobiota bacterium | reverse complement strand
CCTGCTCCCGTGGGTAGGCGTCGAGACCCACGAACTGGACCCCAATCTCCGCGATGTTGGGTGAAGGCGGGAAAACCACCGCTCCCAGCACCGCCTTCTGCCCGTTCGTGCGCAGTGTCACCGCATCGAACTGGGCCCGGCTCATGCCGGCGAATCCCGGCAGACGCGCGATCCCAAACTCGTAATGGAAGGCGTACTTCTTGCTGTCCTGGAACCAAACGCGGTGAGGCGTGTCCAACACGAGGGCGAACTTCACCCATGCGGACTGTTGGCGCCAGGGGTCCGCCGGCTCCGAGAGAAAGGCGTCCCCCACGTCCCCGATGACGTTCTTCCCATCGTCGCCGACGCCCCGCTTCCGAAGCCTGGCGCGGTAGAAGGTCCCCGTCGTCGACGGCTCGCGAAGGTCCGCCACACCCTCCAACGACCCGTGGCCCACCAGGAGATCCGACCAGGAACCCAATTCCGCGCTGGCCTGCACTGTCACGACATCATTTGACGCCGCGGAGATCGACAACCGAGGTCGGGGTTCGAACGCGGGCCAGTCGAGGCCCAACGTCGCGCCCATGGTCATCGGCGACACAAGTCCGCCGGTGGCCAGGGAGCCCCAAATGGCCATCACAATCGCACCCCTGCCCCCAAACCTCCGACTTCTCCTCGATATCATCATGCGGTCCTACCTATCCACGCCTCCCGCGATTGGGCAATCCCACCAAAGGGGCACCGGCCCATCGTCGGGAACTTCGACGGAGGCGAACCCGAACCCCAGCCCTCCGAAGCTTGGAACATTCCAGACGGCGGGCGGGATGCCTGCCGCCACGGAACACGCCCATGGACATGGACATGACGGTTCACTCCCGGACTTGCCCTCGGCGCGTTGATCCCTACCCTCTCGGCCCGGGAGGCATACCCCCCGCCCCGAATCATCGCCCTTCTCATGGACCTGAAAACGTGTGTGGGACTGGGTGCACCAGTCCCTTTCCGGCCGGACGGCCGTTTCCTGCGGTACATCAACTTCCGTCTGTCGGCACTGGGACAGCCCACGTACCGCGGCGCCGACGCCGATGGCGCGGACGGTTGGAACGACATGGTGCAGTCGCTTCTCGCCCACCAGCGGGAGACTGACCGGCTCCTGGCCAATTACCTGCCGCCCGCCGATTGGCGCGTCCAGAACTGGCTGGACGAATACCTCTACGATGCCGGCGTCCCCGTCCGACTCCCGCACAACACCTTCGTCCTCTATCGCTACGGTGTCGCCCGCACGCTCTCCATCCCGCCCGATCGGGACGAATTCGAATCCCCCATCGTTCATTCCTACCGGACCAAATACGGGGTGCTTCACAACCCGGCCAAGGATAGGCGAACCACCGAGGGCGTCTTCCATGTCGCCGAGGGCGGCCTTCCCATCCCCAATGACAAGCGGGCCGTCCCGCTCCGCACCTTCGCCTTGTTGCTGAACGCCGCCCTCAATCCCCCCACGGAACTCCTCCGCCTTCCCTTCACAGCCTCCCAGGAACAGCAGGCCGAATGCTTCGTTTCCCTGCTGCTCCGCCCCACGGTTGTCCCGCCGGTCCCGGGCCAATCCCCTGCCCGAACCATGGAGATCCGCTTCCTCGCCCCAAGCAGCCTCGTCTCCAACCTCGATTTCGTCGAAAGCATCTTTGGCAACGCCGGCGATCCGTTTCTTCCCGAGCACGACGCCGGCCTTGATGCCGACCATTGGACCGGCCACAGCGGTTGCGTCATTCTCGCCCCGCACCTGACGTCCCTCAGAAAATCCGATCTCGGCCTTCCCCATTGGGACAAGGCCACGGAACATCAGCGCCGCGATGGCATGTGCTGGAAGTCCGAGGAGGAACTCTACAACGACGGTTCCGCCTTCAAGGTGACGGCCCGCGATGAACGCGGAGTCATTGTCACGCTCATCGCCGACAACTACTTCGGCTACTGCAAGAAGGAGGTCAAAACCCAGATCAGCTACGCCGCCAATCTCCTCGGACAGGCCGAGGAAGAGCACGCCGGCGGCGCCCTGGTGTTCGCCAGCTTCGATCTCGGCGAGGAATTTGACGCCAGCCTCCACGTCCGCCCCACCGGCCACAGCTACGAGGAGATGATCCGGTCCTTCGCCTCCATCCTCGAACCCAGACCCGAAGGCTACGCCGTCGACCGGAATTACCCGGAGATCCTTTACGTGCCGGAGGGCGCCCGATTCGACCTCCAGCGTCAGTCCGTCTCCTGGCCCCGTGGTGATGGCTCCGAATCCATCACGCTCCTGCCGGGCCGCACCTATGTGCGCCCGTCCGGTTACAAAGTGCACATGGAACGGCCCGGATACCGGCTCTGGCGCCTCGTCGGCACCAGCGCCGACCCCACCCTCTGCCACAAACCCTGCACCGTCTCCGGTGGCGGGAAGTCCGAAATATCCAAGTCCATCTCCGACGCCATCATCACCGGGCCGGTGTTCGTTGCCGATTACGCGAAGGACTTTGCGCACGTCGACGAACTCCTGCGCCGCAATTACTCGGACCGTTTTCTCGACAAGGAGGAAAAGGACCACCGCCCACTCCTGGGCCCTGACCGGTCTCTCGGCAGCGTCATCAAGCTCCTTACGCCGTCTGTCGAAGATTACACCGCCGAGTTCAACACCTGGCTCGAGACGATCCCCCAGTACGTCAAGGAACTGGTCTTCGTCATCAAGCGTTTCTACCGCACGGAATGGG
>JBBQIU010000715.1:0-2717 GCA_038325245.1 Verrucomicrobiota bacterium | reverse complement strand
CCGGGATCCAGGAAAACCCGGCGGCCGATCCAGCGGGCGTAGGCGAAGGTGGTGGCGATGACCGGGGTTGCCACGAGCAGGCCGAGAAGAATGACGGAGCCGATATCCGCGCCCAATTGCCCGGCAGTCGCAATGGGTCCGGGCGTTGGTGGCACCAGACAATGCGTCGTGTAAAGTCCCATGGCGAGGGCGACGGCAAATCCTGCGAGGGATTGACCGGTTTTACGCGCCAGTGATCGGGCCAGGGGAGAGAGCACCACGTAACCGGAATCACAAAAGACTGGAATTGAAACCAAGGCCCCGGTGCAGGACATCGCGAGGAGTGAGCGTTCGCGTCCGATCAAGCGGAGCACCGAGTTGGCCATGACGACCGCGCAACCACTGCGTTCGAGGATGACGCCGACCATGCAACCGCAGGCAATGACAATGCCGATCTGGCTGAGGGTCTTGCCGAAGCCGCCGGTCAACGCCGCCAACGTCTGGGTGGGGGTCAACCCACCGCAAAAACCCATGGCATACGCGGTCAGGATCAGCGCAAGGAAAGGGTGAACCTTGTAGCGCGTCGTCGCGACGACGACGAAGGCGATTCCCGCAGCAAGGGCGAGGAAGAGGAAGGGGCCTTGGGGCATGGGAAAGGGGCGACGCTTGGCTCAACCCGGGACGCGGTTTCGCGGCCGAGCCGGCAGTTCAGGTGACGCTGATGGCCGACGGGGAGGCGAGGCAACCCGTTTGTGCGGGCGGCGGGGGTCTGACGTTTCGGCGTGACGTCGCGATCTCTCCTTGGCATGGGTTCCACCCGGCACTTCATTGCGTGCCTTCCGTTATGCTCTGGCCAAAGCAATCCTTCACGACCACGGGTGTTTGGTGCGAGGTTTGCTGCGCATCCATCCCATGAGCCTGCCCGATTCCGATGACGCCCGCTGGTTCGCCGAAGAGGTGTTACCGCACGATCGAGCGCTGCGTGGTTATTTGCGCGGGTCATTTCCGTCCGTGCGTGACGTCGAGGATGTCGTCCAGGAGTCCTATCTGCGAATCTGGCGCACGCGCGCCGCCCAGCCGATCCGATCGGCTCGCGGCTTTTTGTTCCGGATCGCACGAAATCTCGCCCTCGACAATGTCCGCCACACTCAGGCTTCGCCGATTGATGCTTTAGGTAGTTTGGAGGCTTTGTCCGTCGTAGAAGAGAGGCCCACCGCGGCCGACCTATTGACCCGGGAAGAGCGAAGCCGGCTTGTCGGCCAGGCGCTCGCCCGTCTCCCCGGTCGTTGTCGTGAAGCCATCTTCCTTCACAAAATCAAAGGACTCTCACAAAAGGCAGTCGCGGATCGACTCGGGCTCTCGGAGAAGACTGTCGCCAATCAGGTGGGTTTGGGCGTGAAACGCTGTGAACAGTTTTTCCGGGACCGCGGCATTGAATCCTTCTGAGCCATGAATCGCCGTTCGACACCCTCTGACAACTCAGGATCGCCGGGCACCCCAACTCGGGTGGCTCCGTTGGACTGGGCGCGCGCGGCCGATGCAGCCGACATGGTGGAATGGGAAATGAACGCCTGCCTGCGTCGTCGGCGGGGCCGACGGTTCAGCCTCACGGGAGCCTCGTTTCTCGCGATCATGATGTACGCATTTTTCTGGCAACGGCCGGTGATGGATTCGGTGATGTCGTCGGAGACGGGTCGAACGATTGTCACCTCGCCCGAGCGGCAGATCCTGCCCGATGGCTCGATCGTTGAGCTGAAGGCGGGTGCGCGGGTAACGGTGGATTATGCCGCGGCCCTGCGACGGGTCGTGCTCGATCAGGGCGAGGCTCACTTCCAAGTCGCCAAGGATGCTTCCCGTCCGTTCGTGGTCTCAGCCCGGGGTGTGGAGGTCAGAGCGGTGGGCACGGCGTTTTCGGTCCAACTTCGGCCGAACCAGGTTGAAGTATTGGTGACGGAAGGGCGGGTCGCGGTGGAGGCGGTTGCGCCGGTTCCGGAAACGGTGAAGTCGAGGGATTCGTCTCCGGGGCGCGTTCTGGTGGAGGCGGGAAGCCGAGTTTCAGTTGATACGACCGCGTCGATTCCGGTGCTGCCGGCCTCGGAACCCGTCGCGGTGGACGAAATCAACGATCGCCTGGCATGGCGTGTGCCATGGCTGGAACTGAATTCCACCCCGTTGTCGGATATCGTGCCGGCGTTCAATCGGCACAGCGGCGCCCGCTTGTCGTTCGCGGATCCGCAGATTGGCCGCTTGAGGCTGAGTGGCACCTTGCGGGCGGACAATGTCACGGTGCTGCTGCAGATTCTGGACAACTCCTATGGTATCGGCGCCGAACGAGGCCCGGGGGGGACGATTGTTTTGAAGGGATCGCGTCAGGCCTCACCGCGTGTCCCGTGAAAGAAGGTTGCAGGAGGCGTCGGTTATCGCCTCTGCCGGCCTTCCGAGGGCCGTCGCTTCGGCCCTCGTTTGGGGGCCTTGCGCTGAATTTGAACCGGCCGCTTGATCGTTTTCCGTAGAATTGACCAAATCGTTTGGGTAGTCGGCGGACGTGGTTCGTCTCAGCTTCTATGGAACCGAATCCTCGAGCCCGCTTCAGATCCCTGTTACCCGCCACGGTTGCTTGGTGCTGTTTTTTTGCACTCTTGTTGGGTGCGGCGCCGACGTGGGCCGCTGAAAATGGCAAGAAGACCTTCAATCTCTCCGCCGATCGGGCGGAAAAGGCCCTCCGGTTGTTTTCCACG
>JBBQIU010000714.1:0-2729 GCA_038325245.1 Verrucomicrobiota bacterium | reverse complement strand
CGCCTACGCCAAGGCGGGATCCCACGACAAGGCGCGCGACGCCTACGAGGCCGCGCTGAAGGTCAACCCCAACTCGATCGACGCCACCACCCAACTTGCCCTGCTCTACGCCGATAAGCTGAACAACCCGACTCGCGCCATGGAACTGGCGCGCGCAGCGCGGAAGAACGCCCCGGACGATCCAGCGGTGGCCCTGGCCCTGGGCCGGATTGCGCTGGTGGCCGGCGATCATGCGTACGCCTACGCCGTTCTCGAGGAAGCCACCCGCCGCACCACTAATCAGCCCCAGACGTCCCTCGACCTCGCCAAGGCCGCCTACGCGTTGGGGCGTGTGAGCGAGGCCACGAATCTCCTATCGAGACTCGTCAGGAGCAACACCCCGGCCGAGGTCGCCACCCCCGCGCAGACCTTCCTGAACCTCGCCACCGTCGATGCGAAGGGCACCGGGGATCTCACCGGGCTCCTTCAACTCGCCGAACAGACCCTTGCATCGGATCCGAATCATCCGGCCGGACTTTTCGCCCGGGCACGCATCGCCGAGCGCCAGGAACGCTTCCCGGACGCGAAGACAGGCTACGAGAAGCTCCTCGAAAAATTCCCGACGTTCGCACCGGCCAGCCGCAACCTGGCGATCCTTCTGGCCGACCGCCTGGGCGACGACGCCAAGGCATTCACCCTCGGCACCAAGGCGCGGGAGGCCTTTCCCCAGGACGGTCCGCTGGCCGCAATGCTCGGAAAGGTGGCGTGCCGCCGGGGGGATTATCGCTACGCCCTCCAGTTGCTTTCCGATGCCGCCCGTACGCAGACCAACGATGCCGAGGTTCAGTACTACCTCGGTGTCGCCTACCTCGGACTGAAGCAAGCACCCCAGGGACGTACCGCCCTCGAAAAGGCAATCTCTCAGGCTCCGGAGGCCAAGTTCGTCCCGGACGCGAAGAAACGCCTCGAGGAAGCTACGGCGCAAGGGGGCTGAGGGGGGTCGGGAGTTTGGCCTTTTTTCCGTTCTCGAATCCCAACGGGATTCCGTCCCAAAGCCCAGGGTTGGACCGCGAAGCGGGCCTACCCTGGGTCAACGACGTTCAATGCATCAACCCCAACGGGGTTGTGCCACCTCGACGCAACCCCATTGGGGTTGTGGGTGATTCGGCGATCCCACCCAGGGTAGCTCGTTCCTCGCAACCCCGGGCTTTGGGACGCAATCCCTTCGGGATTGGGAAATACCCTCCGAACACGTTGTGCAGGACGATCAGGACATCGCCCTGGGTCGGGAGTTTGGCCTTTTTTCCGTTCTCGAATCCCAACGGGATTCCGTCCCAAAGCCCAGGGTTGGACCGCGAAGCGGGCCTACCCTGGGTCAACGACGAGGGCGTCGCCTTGGGCTGTCTCCCCGATTCAAGCCGGGCGCGGCGGGGCCTCAAGGCCCACGGCACGGAATCGGTTGGCCACTTCTTTGAGGTGAAAATCCACGGAACAAAGCGCCTCCAGTTCGCCGGGCGCAAAGTGCCGGGTGACCTCAGGGTCCGCGCTCAACTGCGCCAGGAAATCCGCGTCGTCCCGACCCGCGTGCTTCACGGCCCAGGTCTGCATGGCAGTGCGTTGGACCAGCTCATAGGCGTCCTCGCGGCTCAGCCCCTTCCGGATAAGCGCCAGCAACACCGTCTGGCTGTTCCACATCCCTAGGCTCAACCCCAGGTTCCTACGCATGTTCTCCGGGTAGACGTTCAGCCCCTCCATCATCCGCGTCAGCAACCCGAACATGTAGTCGAGGAGCGTGCACGAATCGGGAAAGATGATCCGTTCCACCGAGCTGTGGCTGATGTCCCGCTCGTGCCAGAGCGCGACGTTCTCCAGCGCCGCCACCAGGTTGCCGCGAAGCACGCGGGCGAGCCCCGTCAGGCGCTCCCAGGTGATCGGGTTCCGCTTGTGCGGCATCGCACTGCTTCCCTTCTGGCCCTTCGTGAACGGTTCCTCCGATTCCAGAATCTCCGTCCTCTGGAGGTGGCGGAACTCCACCGCCCAGCGCTCGATGCTGGCGCCGGTCAAGGCGAGAACCGACATGAATTCCGCGTGGATGTCCCTCTGAATCACCTGCGTCGCGATGGGTGCAGGTCGAAGTCCCAGGCGCTCGCAGACCTGCGCTTCGATCTCCGGCCCGATATGGGCACTCGTTCCCACAGCGCCGCTCAGCTTCCCCACCGCCACCGTCTCCCGCACAGCCTCCAACCGACGCAGCGCGCGCCCGAACTCGTCGTACATCAATGCCAGCTTTAGTCCGAAGGTGGTCGGCTCCGCGTGAATGCCGTGGCTTCGGCCGATGCAAGGCGTCCAGGCGTGTTCACGTGCCCGACGCGCGATAACGTCGCGAACCGTCCGCACAGCTTCAATCAGGAGATCGGCGCTTTGCACCATCTGGACGGCGAAGGCCGTATCGACGACGTCGCTTGAGGTCAGTCCGAAGTGGAACCATCGACTGGCAGGGTGGTTGATCCTCTCCGCGAGCGCGGTGGTGAACCCAATCACGTCATGATTGAGGGTTCTGTCCAATTCCCGCTGACGTTCCACCAACCCCGGGAGATCCCCCTTCCAGGCTTCCACCCCCGCCTTGAGCCGTCCGAAATCCTCAGAGGGCACGACGCCGCTCCGCTCGAGGGCCTCGCTGGCGAGCAATTCAATCTCCAACCAGATCCTGAGCTTGTTTTCGTCCGTCCAAATGCCCCGCATCGCGGGCC
>JBBQIU010000713.1:0-2731 GCA_038325245.1 Verrucomicrobiota bacterium | reverse complement strand
AGGTCCACCCATCCCCCCGAAGGGCGAAAAAACGGGCGAGGCGTACTCCTGGGAATCCATCATCCCCTTCCTCCGCAATCGGTTGTCCGTATTGAAGGACGGGTCCGGTCGCGTTTCGCCTGGTCAGGGTTGCGATCGTCCCAGTTGTGCGTCCCGGCGGGCCTTGAACTCGGCACCGGGCTTCCACTCCGGCCAACGGTCGGATTGGGCAATGTCATAGGCCACAAGGAAGAGCAATTGGGCGTCTTCGACGGCGCCTGAAAGATCCCACCAGGGTTTCACGTGGTCGCTCACCTTGTGGTAGTCGTTCTCCCGATATTCCTCACGCCTCTGTTTCCCATACCCGGCTGGGCGTCCCAGGTTCTCATCGCTGGCTTTGTCGAGGTTAAGGGCCGGACCGCCGAGCTTGGCAAATTCGAAGTGATCGGAACGGTAGTAGTAGCCTTTCTCGGGTTCTGATTCGGGCATGACCGTGCGGTTCTGGGATTGTGCGGCGCGCGCGAGAGAGTCTTCGAGCGTGCTGAGTCCCTGACCCACGACGCCGATCTCGCGCTGACGGCCGACGACGTTGACGCCGTCGATATTGAGGTTGGCGAGGGTCTTCGTGAGGGGCATGACGGGGTGTTCGGCATAATACCTGGCGCCCAGCAACCCTTGCTCCTCAGCGGTCACCGCAAGGAATAGCAGGGTTCGGTCAGGGCGTTTTTCGAGCCGGGTGAACGCTTCAGCGATTTCGATCAAGGCGGCCGTGCCCGAGGCGTTGTCGAGGGCTCCGTTGTAGATGGTGTCACCGGTTAATCTCTCGTCGCGGCCGAGGTGATCCCAATGGGAAGAGAAGACGATGCACTCGTCACGTTTACGGGCATGGGCGCCGGGGAGCCGGGCGATCACGTTCCGGGATTCCACCGCACGGAGGGTGTTGGTGACTTCAATGCGGACCGAGGATCCGAGGGGCACGGGCCGGAAGTCGCGACGAAGAGCGGCCTTCTTGAGGGCATCGAAGTCATGGCCCCCGGCAGCAATAAGACTTCGGGCACGGTCCAGGCTGATCCACCCCGCCACGGCCACCTCGTTCGTGTTCCGGTCGGCGGTCTCGAGGTCGAAATTCTCCCGGCTCCACGAATTGACGACGACGAACCAGGGATACCCGGCGGGACCGGTTTCATGGATGACCCACGCGGCGGCGGCACCCCTTGCGGCGGCGATTTCGAACTTATACGACCATCGACCGTAATAGGTCATGGCCCTGCCGCGAAACTGGGTTGGATCGAGCTGGGTCGGATTGGCCGGGTCGGGCAGAGCCGGATCGTTGACGAGCATGACGAGGGTCTTTCCGCGGACATCGACGTCCTTGAAGTCATCCCAGCCGTATTCCGGAGCGACAACCCCATAGCCGACGAAGATCATTTCGCTGTCGCGAACGGAGACGCGGCCCTGCACCCGGGGCGACCAGGCGATGAAGTCCTGGGGGGACTGCCATTCCTCCACAGCCCCGTTTCGAAGGACCACCGTGTTCACCAGCGAGCGGATCCCACGCAGGGGCACGGACTGAAACCAAGATCCGTCGGTGTTGCCCGGTTCCAATCCAAGGCGTTGGAACTGATCGGCCAGGTATCGGACCGTGCGTTCCTCGCCGGCCCCTCCTGGGGCGCGGCCTTCGAATTCGTCGGACGCCAGGACCTGTGTGTGCCGTAGCAGGTCGTTGGTCGTGATCGATGATAAAGCCGTTGGGAGTTCGGCCCCCTGGAGCGCCAAAGCGCCCGCGAGTCCGGCGATGAAGAGCCCTGCGCGGCAGGGTATTCCAGGAACGCGCCTCTGCATGAAGAGAGACTAGCGGGGAAGGGTCGACCGGGGCGAGCGGAACGATTCAATCCCGACGCGCGCGAGGAGCCGAAGAACATGGAGAAGAAAGGATGGGAATGACTCTTTTCTTTCCGCCTAAGCCGGAACGATTCCGTTGCGATCAAGGGGCCTCGCGCGAAGACGCGAAGAACGCCAAGGAATTCGGGGGGAAACTTTGGGATCAGGATATCGCGGGCGACCTCACCGTTCGGTGCTCGTTTCCACTCCACGCAGAATCACGGTTCAGGCTTCTCCTTCTTCGCGTCTTCGGGTCTTCGCGTGCGTCAGGACTGAATCGTTCCGGCTAAGCGGATCCCTGTCGGAAGCCGATGATGCGGTGATTGGGCAGATGCCGGGGATTGGAATTCCGGATGAATGTGCGCGAGGGCAGGGGGCGTCCAAAGTACCGATTTTTCCTCAGCGTAACGATATGTGAGTAGACAGCAGCGCGTAGAGTTTGGCATAAAGATTGAGCTTAGCCGGTTTCACTTAAAGCAGGGAGAACCAAGGAGTGCGCATGAAGACAGATAAACACTTTTCCTCCAAGGGTTTGGCATCTCTTAAGCCGATGGTCCTGACTCTGCCGGCGCCAAGCTTGTCGAGTCGGGTGCGTTCGCCGTCGCTGATTTTGTTGGTTTCCCAGCGTCAGTATTCGCGTGCGACGGATCGGTTCGTGAGGATTTCGAGACGTTCCACGTGGGCGGGGCATCGCGGGACCGCGGGTTTTGCCGTGCCGGCGAGTTCTTTTTAGACTCGATTCAGGGGTCGAGGTGACGGGCTTGGCGGCGCGGAAGAGCGGTTTCGGTTGGGGTTCCGGTTCCGCGGGAGACGGGAATGGGTGCAGGCTCCACCGTTGAGAGCCAGGGCGGAAGGTCGCGTCGGCCCAGTC
>JBBQIU010000712.1:0-2733 GCA_038325245.1 Verrucomicrobiota bacterium | reverse complement strand
AAAAGCCGGCCGCGCCAATACCGCCACGGACACCGCGGGCCTCGACATGTTCGAGACCACGATCACGCTCAAGCCGGCGTCGGCATGGCGGCCGGGGATGAGCTACGACAAGCTCTTGGCGGAGATGGACTCTGCAGTCCGGCTCCCCGGCATCACCAACGCCTGGACCATGCCCATCAAGGCCCGGATCGATATGCTCGCCACCGGCATCCGGACGCCGGTCGGGGTCAAGATTTTCGGGCCCGACCTGGCCGAGCTCGAGCGGCTCGGCAAGGAGGTCGAGCGGGCGGTCCAGACGGTGCGGGGAACCCGGAGCGCCTTTGCCGAACGGGCCGTGTCGGGGTACTACCTCGACATTGATATCGATCGCGCGGCGGCGGCACGCCACGGGCTGAACGTGGGTGACGTGCAAATCGTCATCGCCACCGCGGTGGGCGGCATGACCATCACCCAGACCGTCGAGGGTCGGGAGCGGTATGGCGTGCGCCTCCGCTACCCGGTGGAGTTGCGGGACAACCCCGAGCGGCTCGCGTCGGTGCTGATCCCCACCTCACAGGGACTGAGCGGAGGCGCCCGCGCCAGGGGGATGGGAGGGACTCCGATGCCCCCGGCGACCCCGTCCGAAGGCGTCGCCGCGTTTGTGCCGCTCGGCCAGATCGCCACGATCAGGCAAGTGGCGGGCCCGATGGTAGTGCGCACCGAGGGCGCTCAGCCGACGGCCTGGGTGTATATCGATGTGGTGGACCGCGACATCAGCGGCTACGTCGCGGACGCCAAGGAAGAGGTGAGGCGCGCGGTGACCTTGCCGCCGGGTTACACGCTGGTGTGGAGCGGGCAGTACGAGTATATGCAACGCGCCAAAGAGCGGATGAAGCTGGTCATTCCCGCTACACTCGCCATCATCTTCCTGCTGCTCTACTTCAACTTCAAGAATGTGGGGGAGAGTCTCATCGTGATGCTCTCGCTCCCCTTCGCGCTGGTCGGCGGGATCTGGTTCATCTGGCTGCTCGGCTACAACTGGTCGGTGGCGGTGGCCATCGGCTTCATCGCCCTGGCCGGGGTGGCGGCCGAAACCGGCGTGGTGATGCTGATCTACCTCGACCACGCCTGGGCGGCCCGGCGCGCCGAGGGAGGCCGACCGACATTGCGTCATCTCTATGAAGCGGTGATGGAGGGCGCTGTCGAGCGGGTGCGGCCCAAGATGATGACGGTCACGGCGATCATGGCGGGCCTCCTCCCGATTCTCTGGGGATCCGGCGCCGGTGCCAGCGTGATGAAGCGAATCGCGGCCCCGATGGTGGGCGGGATGATCAGCAGTACGGTGCTTACCCTCGTTGTGATCCCGGCGATCTATTCGCTCTGGAAGGAGCGGGCTATCGCGCGGATTCAGGCACCTGACAGCGTATCCAGCCTGGGCCCGGCAGTTAAGGCCTGACAACGTTGCCCCTCCCGATCGCGGACCCAAGTGAGCCGCACTCGGGATGTCTTTACGACCTTTTCGGCTCTCCGCGGGTTCCACCTTCATACCGCACTTGGACATTTGCGGTGAACTCTCAGGTTAGGTGACGCGCTACCGGGCCACTGGCTCACACCGCCACTCGGCGCAGCCGCCATGGGTTGGCGATCACCGACACCGAGCTGAAGCTCATTGTCGCCGCCGCGATCGATCGGACTCACCAGCAGCCCGAAAAACGGGTATTCGGGTGTTGTCCGAGGATACGGCGTGCGAGATTCTCAGCTTCATCGTGAATGCGAATCCAAAGCGGCGGCGCGGTACCCAACGCAGCAAGTGCCGAAGTGCTCTAACCACAATGTGACGCGATCAGGGCGTTGCAACGGGGTTCTGGTGTACTATGCATCGTCGCGTGTGGGTGGACCAACACCACTTCAGGCAGGCCTTCCAATGATCGCCAGCATTCTGCTCATGACTTCGCTCGGTGCGCTACAAACGGTTCAGGCACCCCTCGATACCCCGCGGGTGGAAAAGCTTGCCCAGGGGGTCTATGTGCTGCACAATCCGCGGGCAAACGAGTCCTGGCCGCAGTCCAATACGCTCGTTGTGGTCGGGGCCCGTGCCACACTGGTCGTGGATGCAGCCTACCTCCCAGGTACCGCGCGTGCCGACATCGCGCTGATTCGCCGACTCTCACCGGTGCCAGTCCGCTATCTCGTCAATACCCATTGGCACTACGATCACACCAATGGTGACGGGGAATACCATGCGGCCTTTCCCGGGCTTTCCATTGTGGCTCATCCCGAAACGATGCGACTGCTCCGGGAGAACGCCCCCCGATATCTCGCCGGCGTTCTCGCCCCCGATTCACCGGTGCGACGCTCCGTCGCAACCTCGCGCCGTCTCCTGGATTCGATCGGGGTAACTGGCGACACGGTGGAGCGATCCGTATATGTCCGCCGACTGGCGCAGCGCGAGCGCGAGCTGTCCGAGATGGCAAGCGTCACCGTGGCGCTCCCTGATCTGCTGGTGGAGCGCCACTTGCGACTCGATCTCGGTGGCCGGATCGTGGAGGTGCGCCACTTTGGCCGGGGAAACACGCCCGGCGATGTTGTGGTCTACCTGCCGAAGGAAGGAATTCTCGCCACCGGCGACCTGGTGGTCTCTCCGGTGCCGTACGCCTACAACTCCAGTCCCTTCAGTTGGGTGCAGGTGCTCGATAGTGTGCTGGCGCTCCATCCCAGGATCCTGATTCCAGGCCATGGCGAAGTGTTTCGCCC
>JBBQIU010000711.1:0-2734 GCA_038325245.1 Verrucomicrobiota bacterium | reverse complement strand
GGTGGCGGAGGAGGCGGCGCAGATGGAGGCTCTGGCGCGGCGCAATGGAGCCATCGAGGTGCGGGTGGCCCAGGACGAGGCGGAGGGCAACCGGTTGGCGGCGGCGCGGCGTTCGGCGTTTTCCGCCCTCGCCCGAGTGGCGCCTACGACCATTCTTGAGGACGCAACCGTCCCCCGGTCCGAGTTGGCGAAGATGATCCGATTCGTGGAGGGGATCGCCCGGAAGTATTCACTGCGTATCGGGACGTTCGGGCACATGGGGGACGGGAACCTGCATCCGACCTTTTTGACGGACGAGCGGAACAAGGAGGAGATGGAAAGGGTTCACCATGCTTTTCAGGAGATTTTCGACGAGGCGATCCGGTTGGGAGGGACCATCACGGGCGAGCACGGGATCGGGGTGGCGAAGAAGGATTTCCTGCCGAAGTTCGCGGGCGATGCGTCGATGCGGGTGATGCGGGAACTGCGGCGTGCCCTGGACCCGGCGGGGATTTTGAATCCGGGCAAGATGTTTGACTGACGCGGCCAGGCGCGTCCTGCCATGCGTTGATCGATGACCGGACCTTCGACTCCTGATCTGTGGGCTGTGATCGCGCCGTTGTGCGCGGCGGCGAGCGTGGGAACACTGGCGTCGATCTTGGTGGCGGTGCGTCAAATCAACCCGGTCCTCCGTCTCGAGTTCGATTTTCTCAGTCTGGCCGCGGGCGTGGTGGCCGCCGGGGTCGGGTGGGTCCTTGGACGGGGGCTTTGGCGTCTGGGCCGTGGTTCGGCGGGGTCGGGCGATCAGCGCGTGTTGCGTCGGTGGGTGGTGGTGGGGTTGTCGGCGCTGGGGATCCTGACGGTGTTGGGTTTTGTCGTGGCGTCGTCGGGGATTCCGGACAACCGGAAGGGGGACGTGCTGGCCGGGGCGGCCATGGCGATTTTGGCATTGAGCGCGATAGGCTGGCTCGTGTGGCGCCTGGCGAAGATTTTCGGGCAACCGGATGATCCCGAGGGCGGAGCGCCGTGAATGTGAATGGAGGCTAGTGCCAGGGTGGAGATTCTGATAAGCGGGAACTGTTCGATGAAACTATACTTTCTTCGCCATGCCGAAGCCGAGGACGGCTTAGTGGATGCGTCGCGGCGCCTGACGACAAAGGGCCGTCGGGATTCGCGCCGGTTGGGCCGATTTTTCAAGAAAACGGGGGTGGAACTGGATCTGGCGTTCACGAGCTCCCTGGTGCGGGCCCGGCAGACGGTGGAGGCGGTCCTGAAGGAATGTCCGCTCCCGGGGAAGGCGCGGTTGGCAGAGGTGGATGCCCTGAAGCCTGCGGCGACTTCGGCGCAGTTTTTCCGATGGTTGGGACAGCTCCCGAAGGTGGAATCCGTCCTGTTGGTGGGTCACGAGCCTTCCATGAGCGGCTGGGTTCGGCAGCTCGTGGGAATCGCCACGCCCGAGGGCCTGCCGTTCTCGAAGGGCATGGTGGCACGGGTCGACACCGAGAACCGCAAAGTCGGCGCGCTTCGGATGCTTGTGGGTCCGAAATCGATCGCATGAGCGCCGCTCCCTCTTCGCCGTCCGTTGTGTCGCACTTGAAGGGCCTCGACTACTCGGTGGTCCAGCAGTGCATGCATTGCGGGATGTGCCTTCCCACCTGCCCGACCTACGACGCCACCAAACTCGAGCGGCATAGTCCGCGCGGGAGGATTGCGTTGATGCGCGCCGTGGCGGACGACCGGCTTGAACCCTCGAAGACGTTCGCGGACGAGATGTATTTTTGCCTGGGATGTCTGGCCTGCATGACGGCCTGTCCGGCCGGGGTGAACTATGCCGAGCTGTTCGAGCATGCGCGGGCGGAGGTCGAGTCCAGGAAGTTGCTGTCGTCAGCCAAGCGGAGCCTCATTCGCGGCTTCACGGTGAAGTGGCTCTTCATGGATCATCGCCGATTGACGGCGGTCGGGCGTGCCATGCGGTTGTATCAGGATCTGGGTTTGCAGGCGTTGTTGCGGGGGAGCGGCGTTTTGAAGCTCCTTCCGAAGCGACTTCGCGAGCTGGAGGCGATGACACCGCAGATTCAGCCGCATTTCTCGAACGAACTCATCTCCCGGGTGACGCCGCCGAGTGGGGAGAAGCGGTTCACGGTGGCGGTGCTCACGGGGTGCGCGCAGGACCTCATCTTCAGTCCCATCAATCGGGACACGGTCGAGGTGCTGGCCCGGAATGGGTGCGAGGTTCACACCCCGCCGGACCAGCCCTGTTGCGGCTCGCTGCATGCCCATAACGGTGAATGGACGCTGGCGCAGAAGCTGGCGCGGCGCATGATCGACCTTCTGCCCCCGGAGCGCTACGACGCCATCATCACGAATGCCGGAGGGTGTGGCTCGCATCTGAAGCACTATTCGAAACTGCTCGAGGGGGATACGGCGTATGCCGCGAGGGCAAAGCTCTGGGACAGCAAGCTCAAGGACGTTCATGAATTCCTGGTGCCCGCCGGAATCCAGCCGCCCCGGGGAAGCGCGGCTAAGATGAAGGTGACCTATCACGAATCGTGCCATCTCAGTCACGGGCAGAAGGTGGTGACCCAGCCCCGCCAGCTGCTGAAGTCCATTCCCGGGCTGGAACTGGTCGAACTCCCCGAGGCCGCGTGGTGCTGTGGTAGCGCGGGCATCTACAATCTCACCCAACCCGAAATGGCGGGTCAGCTTCTCGAACGGAAAGTGAAGCACATCCGGTCGACGGGTGCCCGCGTGGTCG
>JBBQIU010000710.1:0-2737 GCA_038325245.1 Verrucomicrobiota bacterium | reverse complement strand
AGTATAGGCCGGTGGCTCCGCGCCTTGTCAACCCGCAGGGCGTTCTCTACGGTTCGACCGTGTTTGATTCCCTGAGCAAGAAGCTGCAGAAGGTTTTCCGCGACCTGCGCGGGCTGGGCCGCATCTCCGAATCCAATGTCTCGGAATCGCTCCGGGAGGTGCGCCTCGCGCTACTCGACGCCGATGTCAATTTCAAGGTGGCACGGGATTTCATTGAGAAGGTCAAGGACCAGGCGATCGGGCAGCAGGTCATCCAGAGCATCAAGCCGGGCGAGCAGGTGGTGAAGATCATCCAAGACGAACTCGTGGCGCTCCTCGGCGACAGCCATGCCGCGCTGATTACCAGCCGCAATCCGTCCTGCATTCTCATGGTCGGACTCCACGGCTCGGGCAAGACGACGTCGTCGGGCAAGCTGGCCCGGTTGCTCGCGAAGCAGGGGCGCAAGGTGCTGCTGGTGGCAGCGGACGTGTATCGCCCGGCGGCCATGGACCAGCTTGAGACGCTGGCCAAGCAACTCGAGGTTCCTGTGCTGATCATGCGCGGCGAGACGGACGTGCTTCGCATCGCGCAGGCCGCATTGGACCAGGCCCGAATCACCGGGTACGACACGGTTTTGTTCGATACGGCGGGACGCCTTCAGATTGATGAACCGCTGGTTCAGGAACTGGTCCGGTTGAAGGACCTCGTCCATCCAGAGGAGGTCCTGCTGGTTCTCGACGCCGCCACGGGCCAGGAGGCGGTCAGTGTTGCGACGCATTTTGACAAGGCGCTGGGCGTGACGGGCGCGATTCTGACGAAGCTCGATGGCGATGCCCGGGGCGGGGCGGCGCTGAGCTTCAAGTCGGTGACCGGCAAGCCCATCAAGTTCGTGGGTGTCGGTGAAAAGCTGGACGATTTCGAACCGTTTCACCCGGAGCGGATGGCGTCCCGGATCCTGGGGATGGGCGACGTCGTGAGCCTGGTCGAGCGGGCCGCTGAGGCCGTGGATATCGATGAGGCCTCGCGGATGGAGGAGAAGATGCGCCGCGGCCAGTTCACACTGGAGGACATGCTGGAGCAGATGAGGGCGATGCGGAAGCTGGGGCCCCTGGAGAATCTGGTGAGGATGCTCCCCGGGGCGTCGGACATGATGCAGGGGGATTCTCTCTCGAAGGGCGAACGAGAGATGCGCCGGATGGAGGGGATCATCTGCTCCATGTCCCCCACGGAACGCCGCAATCCGAATATTCTGAACGCGAAGCGGCGTCAGCGGATCGCGAAGGGGAGCGGGACGAATGTGTCCGAGGTGAACAACGTTTTGAACCGGTTCGCCCAGATGCAGCAGATGATGAAGAAGATGGGAAAGCTGCAGAAGATGATGGCGAAGATGGGTGGCGGAGGCATGCCCGGGCCCGGTGGCATGGGAGGTCTCGGCGGGCTCGGTGGCATGGGCGGGTTCGGTGGCGGCGGGGGATTCCGCGGCAAATAGCCAGCCGCGATTTAACTGGAAGCCGCTCAGGGATTGGAGCCGGGTCGTGCCTCGTCGAAGGCAGCACCAGACTGAATCCAGTGCGCGATGGTGAGGATCTCGTCCGGAGTCAGGCCCTGCTTGCCTTCGGGCGGCATGGCGTCGTCGTGGTCCCGGGGCAGGAGGAGAACCCTCAGGAGATTGCTTTTCATGGGTTCCCCCGGAGTGATCGCCGCGGAACCGCTGTCACCGCCCCGGAGGGCGTTTTCGACCACATCGAGTCGGAAGTCACCCCTCTGCTTCTCGGGTCCGTGGCAGGCATAACACCGGCTCTCGAAGAGTGGCTGGATGGTATCGGCGAAGAATTTTTGGGACGTCACAGCGGGGTCGGCCCCCGAGTTGGCAAGCTGGGTTCCTGTCGAGATTTCGAGAGAATTCTTCGAAGGTTCTCCGAAAATCGTGGCAATGAAGGGAGGCGCGCCCTTGGTGAGGAAATCGGTTCCATGGGTGATGCCGCCGCCGTGGTGGGCGGCGCTCATGACGAGGAGGAGCGAGAAGACGAGCAGGACGCGGTAGCTGATGACCCGGCGGCGGCATTCGGGTCGGCGTCCAAGGGCATGGGAGGCGATGGCCGCGCCGAGCGTGGAGGCGACGAAGGCGAAGGCGAAATTGCGATGCTCGGTGGCCAGGTCGACGTCGAACCCACCGGACTCCGCCTGGAATAGGCCAGCCACGGAAGCGGCGAGACCGCTGGCGAAGGCGAGCCACAGGAGTATTCGCGTGGCAATTCGGAACTCGGGGTTCGGGCGCCGCCAGGCCCAGACTTCCAAAATCGCGACCGCTGCGATGACCCCGATCGGGAAATGCAGCAGCAGGACGTGAAACGGTCCCAAAAAGGCGCTCCAGACGAAGCCTGGCTCTGCGGACGGCGCGGGGTCGGCGGGAGTGGCGGCATGGATCGGCACGCTCACGATTCCGAGCACGACCACAGCCGTTAGAATCCAGGAAAGCAGGCGATTCCAGGCGGACGCATGCTCGAGTAGGAATCTCATGAGCGTTATGGGTAAGAGGTTTGTCGGCCGGCCTCGGTTCCCGGTGGCCGATCATTCTCCTGCCAAGGGGTCCTCGCCGGCGGAGGCGCGTTTTCGGGCTGCCTTTTGAGCGGCCTCATCCGGTGGCGGTCCGGATTTTCGAACGGTGGCCGTGGCCGAGTACCGACGGCCGATCGATTCGAGGCGAGCCTGGACGTCTGGTTGAATGTCGCCGCCGATAAAGGCGCCGAGTTCCTG
>JBBQIU010000709.1:0-2740 GCA_038325245.1 Verrucomicrobiota bacterium | reverse complement strand
GGGGAGGCGGCCATCGCGGAGACGGATCACGGCGCGTTCACCGGGCGCGCGCGCATGGGCGACGTTGGTCAGGCCGAGGAAGAAGGTGCGTTCCGCCATCGGTTGCGATAGGGGCGGCAGGCGGATCCACACAACGGCGTCGCTTCCTCCGGGCGGAATCGTCAGGAGCGGGCTCGGCAATTCGAAATCCGTGCCCGCAATGGCCGTTCCATTCTCAACCGCGACTTCCTCGGAGATCTGGACCGCGGCACGTTGCGAGAGGCGCACGGGCACGTTGAAAGTCCTGGATCTATCGGAGGTGATGAGATGGGTGTGGTCCGCCACGGAAAGGGTGGGAAGCGGATCCAGGAGCAGGTCCCACGTGATCGCGTTGTTGGAGGAATCCGGGTCGGAGATTGGAGAACCTACGGATGCCTCGGCCGTGTGAATTCCGGGGACCAGGGGCGCGGCACTGGAAGGTGATCCGGGCGGAGCGATGGGAGGACAGGAATCCGACATCCCAGGCGAGATCCCGGCCCGTCACTTCGTGGGTCCCCTGGGAAGCGCCGACGGCGATCCACTCCAGTCCCGCCGGTCGCGAGTGAAGAAGGCGACCACCGGGGGCGCTCCAGGGGCCCAGGTTTTCGAGGGACACGGTGTAGGTGAACACCACGCCCACACCGGACCAGCCGGACGGCTTGATCACGGACAGGCGAAGGTCCGCCGCGGATTCAGCCGGGAAATCTTCGGCGCTGAAAGCCCTGGCAGTGCCATCCGTGAACCGGGCCAGGACACGGTTGGTACCGGTCACGAGGAGCTGTGCGCCCGCCGCCCCAGACGGGTTGAAGGACCGTTCCCATTGTTCCCTGAGAGTGGACGCCTGGAAGGCCTTGATCGCCTCGGCCTCGTCCCTCCCGCTGATCACGAAGAGTTGGTCGCTGGTCGGGCTTACCGCGAGCACGCCCGGAGAGGGCAAGAAACCAAAGAACAGCGGGGAGTAGGGAATCTCTGGGGCCGCCGTGATGACGGGTCCCGCTTCGAAATAGAGGCGTCCATGGGCAGGCACGAAACGCCCGGGAAGATCGGCTTGCGGCGGCTTCATGGGCAATTCCGCCACGCCTTGCGGGCCGACCGCATGCCGGCGGTATCCGGAGTCAGCGCCCAGGTGGAGACTCAGTCCGTCGGTCTCGAAGGCAAGCGCGGCGATGCGCGTGGCGTCGGTGATCACCGCACGACCCGTTCGAGCCACAGGACCATCGAAGATCACAATTTGGAATAGGGGCGGGTCGGTTGAGACCTGGGCGGCGACGGCCGTCGTTTCGGGCCGGCCATCAAGGCTTGCCATCGCCACGACGGGCATCGGCGCTCCCGAGGGATCGGGACCGACAGGGATAACGGGCGAGAGCGCTGGCGGGGAAAGGGTCGGATCCAACGTGAGAAAACCTCCCGAACGAAGCGCGACGTGGATGTGGCGCCGGTCCGAGGCGAGGATCATGGCGCCCGCGCCCCCGGGAACGTGAATCGGAGATCCGCACTCCCACGTGTGCGGATCAAGGGGGAAGATCATCTCATGCGGGGGTGCGAGTGAGACAAAGACACGGTCCAGGTTGGGATGATACACGGCGTCGGCGGCCGGGAGGTGAAACCGCTCGGAAGGGCCGACGGCGCTTCCGTAATGACTCGCGCTGTTGTTCGCCGGATCGGAGTCGGGTGATTGGGAGGTTAGTACGGCCTGGGCGTGGAGGAGGCCGGACCCGGCGATAAACATCCCGAAGGAGGCGGACGCGAAGCCGTGAGGCGGGAGGAATTCCACGGCCCAGTTCATTCGGTCGAAGTCGGGCCCGACCACCCCGTGAGTGACCGTGAAGGGCCAGGTAGGGGCGGCGATGGGCGCCATGGGGATGTCGACGAAGAGACCGGTTGCGCGCCCGTCGCCCCGGTTGGTGAGGGTGACGGTGTACCACAGGGTCTCGCCGGATGAGACGAGATTGGTCGAGACCTCGAGCCGAAGTTCGGGATCGCCCTGAGGAGTGACTAGAGGGAATTGAGCGAGGTACAGGCCGCCCGCTCCGAGGGCGACCGCAACGCCACGATCGCCCCACGTGTCAATCGCGGTGGCCGCCGCGGTCGCCGGCAGGCGCACCGATCCTACGAGTGTCTGGTCTGAGGTCTGGAAGTGGAGAAGCTGCAGCGAAGCACCCGTGCCGACGGTGAAGAAGGCGGATCCGGATCGGGTGTCGATCTTCATCGAGGGGGTGCGTTCGGGGTACCGAGGAGGATCGATGGCGAAACGACCGATCACCTGGCCCTGCGATGGATCGACAATCACGCCGGAACTGGAAAAGAGGAGGCCGCCTGCTTGAGCGATACGGTGGGAGGAGCCGTCGATGAGTCCTGTAAAGGGGTCGCTTCTCGTAAGCCCGCGGGGGGTGACTTGGAACCGGTGAATGGCGTGGATGCTGATCTCGTTATCGTAGCCGTACAGAACCGATCCGTTGGGATTGAAGGCCAGCGTGTTGGCCCAGACCGGGATCCCGGACCGATCCGGCAGAGCCACTCCGTCACGGTAGAGCACCACACCGGCGTGCCGCGGAGAGCCGCCGCCGAGATGCTGGAGCGCGACGGCGATGAGATTCGGGTCGGTCGGGGAAACCACCATCGATTCCGCCAGAAGTAATTCTCCGAGGTCCCAGCGAAGGTCGATCGCGCCCGAGGCCAGATCATGGCGTTCGAGGGTTTCTCCGGCGTCGGTGGCGACGTA
>JBBQIU010000708.1:0-2744 GCA_038325245.1 Verrucomicrobiota bacterium | reverse complement strand
GATCTACGCCTACAAGGTTCGCATGGAGCAGGACGGTATCTTTGGTGCCTTCGATTGTCCGGACGGGAGCCTCGTGGTTCCCAGACGGAATGTTTCCACGACGGCCCTTCAGGCCCTGAACCTGTTCAACAGCGCCTTCGTGCTTCGGCAATCCGAGATTCTGGCCGAACGCCTTCGGCGCGAGGCGGGATCCGACCCCGCCGCACAGATCGATCGGGCCTGGCAACTGGCCTTCAACCGAGCCCCCTCCCTTGAGGAGGCGCAGGACGCACGGGCTCTCGAGGCGGAACTCGGGCTGCCCGCAATCAGTCGGGCCCTGTTCAATGCCAACGAGTTCCTCTTCATTCCATGAACTCCCGATCACGAATCTCCCTTCCGAACCATCCCCTGCTCAACCGTCGCCGGTTCCTTTCCGACGCGGGCGTCGGTTTGGGAGCGATCGCGCTTACCCACCTGTTGGGCCGACAGGGACTGCTCGCCGCGAGCGTCTCTGGCAAGGATCCGTTGCGCCCGGTCATTGACGCCTCCCAGCCGTTCGCCTCACGAGATGCCCATTTCCCCCCTCGCGCCCGCAATGTTCTCGTCATTTTTTGCAGCGGCGCGTGCAGCCAGCTCGACACCTTCGATTACAAACCCGAACTGATCCGGCGCCACGGACAGCCGATGCCCGGGAGCGAGAAGCTCATCACTTTCCAGGGGGAACAGGGCGCCCTCACGCGCAGCCCGTGGGAATTCCGGCCCCGCGGCCAATGCGGCAAGATGGTTTCAGACCTTCTGCCCCACCTGGGCGATTGCGTGGATGACATGTGCTTCATCCATTCGATGCAGGGGAAGACCAACACCCACGGTCCAGGGGAGAACTTCATGTCGACGGGTTCCACGCTCGACGGGTTCCCCAGCATGGGTTCCTGGACAACCTATGCCCTCGGAACTTCCGATCAAAGCCTGCCCGCGTACGTCGCGATTCCGGACCCGCGTGGAAAACCCCAGAACAGTGTGAACAACTGGGGGCCGGGTTTCCTCCCCGCAGCCTATCAGGGAACCGCATTCAATGCGTCCGACCCCGTGCGGAACCTTGCGCGCCCCGCCTCGTACACGCCCGCCAGCGACCGGGCGACGCGTGACTTTCTTCACCGGCTAAACGAACGGCACCTCCAACATTTTCCCGGCGACACGGAGTTGGCCGCGCGCATCGCGAGTTACGAACTCGCCGCAAGGATGCAGTTGAGTGTTCCCGAGGTCGCGGATCTCTCGGATGAACCCGAGCACATCCTGCGGCTCTACGGCGCCGACGAGACCGGTTCAAAGACCAAGGATCTCCGGGCCGCCTACGCCCGGAACTGCATCCTCGCGCGGCGCCTCGTGGAGAAGGGCGTGCGCTTCGTCCAGCTCTTCAATGGCGCCTATCAGACCGGCGGGGAAGGGGTTAGCAATTGGGACGGACACAAGGATCTCGCGAGCCAGTACAGCGTGCACGGTCCGGTCCTGGACAAACCCACGGCGGGCCTCCTTAAGGACCTCAAGCAGCGCGGTCTGCTCCAGGATACCCTCGTCGTGTGGTGCACGGAGTTTGGCCGCATGCCCACCTTTCAGAAGGGAGCCCAGGGCCGGGATCACAATCCCCGCGGATTCACGTGCTGGCTCGCCGGGGCCGGCGTGCGCGCTCCTTTCACCCACGGGGCCACCGATGACTTCGGTTACCAGGCATCGGTCGACGTCGTCTCCGTTTACGACTTCCACGCCACCCTCCTTCACCTGCTCGGCCTCGACCACGAGCGTCTCACCTTCTATCACAACGGCCTCGAACGACGCCTCACCGACGTCCACGGCGAGGTCGTTCGCTCGATTCTGGCCTGAGAGCCTGGAAAAAAACCCGGCGCGTCTCGGTCGCCGGGTGTTCTCGATCTGATCTGTTCCGAAGAGACATAGACGTCCTGGAAATGCTGTAAATCCTTGATGGTGGATTCTCAGAAACGCCGAGCAACCTCCAGCAACGTGACCAAGACCGTTACCAAAATCGGGCATGGAACTCCGCTTTGTGCCATCCGTCGCTGCAAAGGGCCTCGGCTGGTTTCTGATTCCCGACGAGATCGACGAACTCCTGAAGTTCCGCCAGGCATGCATCGACCGCGGCATCCCGCTCTCGGACCTCCTTCGCGCTTACGACAACCGGGAGTTCCACGTCGCCACCGCCTCCCCGATGCTCCGGGAGGTCATCCACGAATTAGCCTGACTTGGCGGATTCGAACGAGCTCGGAGAAATCTGCCGGCCACGGAGGAGAAGGCCTGACCCGAAACATCCTCGGGGACATGGTTTCCGTGATTGCTGCCGGGCCTCGTGGGCGCGTGGGCACCCGCAGCCTCCCCGAAGATTGACCTTTGGCCCATGTTATACATTCTAGTTGAACATGAAAACGGCCACCCTGCGGCAGTTGCGGCATGAGTTTGGGTCGGTGCTTGCCCTCGTGGAGCAGGGAGAAGCCATCGAGATCACGAAGCGCGGAAAGACCATTGCTCTCCTTTCCCCCCCGCCGCGCGTCAATGCGACCAAAGCCAGAAGCCGACCGGATTTCGCCGCCCGGCTGAAACGGATCTACGGCGATCTGGTCGTTCCGGGAGACGTGGTGGTCGAGGAACGGCTGACGCACACCCCCTGAGGTTCCTTGGCGTCGACCTTCTGTGAGATCACCACCGTGACCGCATACGCGGATTCAAGTTTCCTGGCACGCGTTTACACGCCTCAC
>JBBQIU010000707.1:0-2746 GCA_038325245.1 Verrucomicrobiota bacterium | reverse complement strand
GAGGACGTGGTCCAAGTCACCGACACCCGGCCGAAGATGCTCTCATCGTACCACTACGATTGGGAACTTCGCTGACCAAGCTCTTTGTCATGTCCATTTCCGCCGCGAAAACACGCAGCCTTCTCGAAAAAATCAGCCGGAGACGGGTCTTGGTCATCGGTGATGCGATGCTCGATCACTACATTTGGGGCAATGCCACGCGGATCTCACCCGAGGCACCCGTTCCCGTGGTCGAGGTCGCACGTGACACCTACGTGCCTGGCGGTGCCGCCAACGTGGCCGTGAACTGCACGTCGATGGGCGCCTCGGCCCAACTGGCTGGGGTCATCGGCGATGATGACGCAGGGGTGCGCCTGCGCGCCGTCCTCAAAGAACGCGGCGTCAAATCACTCCCCTTGGGCGGAAAGGGACCGACGATCATCAAATCGCGGGTCATTTTGCAGCATCAACAACTCTGCCGTCTCGACCGGGAGGCTCCTCCCGAGGCATACCGGATTGACGCCCAGGCCGCAGTCCGGCGACTCCGTGGAGCCATCGAAACCAGCGATGCAGTCATCTTCTCCGACTACGCCAAAGGACTCATCTCCAACGAATTGATTGCCGCTGTAAGTAAGGTCGCCCGGGATAAGGGGCTTCTGGTGGCACTGGATCCGAAGCCAAAGAGGCCGATGGACTTTTCGGACTTGGATCTGATCACGCCAAACCGGAGCGAAGCCGCCCAACTCGCGGGTATCGAATGGCGTACCGGTCGGCCATTTCCCGCAGAAGAAGTCTGCCGCCGCATCCACCAGCGCCACCGCGTGAAATTTCTCGTCGTCACCCTGAGCGAAGACGGACTCCTGCTCAGTCTGGAGGGACGGGTCGTTCGGCAGATTCCGACGGCCGCCAGGGAGGTGGCTGATACGTCGGGAGCGGGTGATACGTCGCTCGCCGCCATCGTACTGGCCATCGCCGTCGGTGCGGACCTCGAGACTGCCGCCCACTTCGCCAACGCCGCCGCCGGCGTGGTCGTCGGCAAACTCGGCACCGCGACGGTCACGCCCGCTGAGCTGGTCGCATACGTCTCTCACCGTCCCTAACGACACCGCCCGTCGTCGCGGCCGCCCCAGATCGTCCCGTCATGCCAGAACTCGCTGAGGTGGAATATTTTCGTAAGCGATGGGATGCGGGTCTGAACGATCCAATCATTCAGGTGGAACTCCATCGTCAGGCCCGCGTCTTTCGTGCCTGCGATGCCGATCTACTCGTCCGCCAGGTGAGCGGCAAACACCTGATGAGGTCCGAGGCCGCGGCGAAACAGATGCTCTTCAGGATCGATCCGGACGGTTGGCTGGGAATCCACTTGGGCATGACAGGCGAACTCAGTGAACAACCCGCCGATCATACGCCTCGCCGCTCAGACCATCTCATTCTTCGTCAAAAGACCCGCTCACTCGTTTTTTTCGACCCGAGGATGTTCGGTCAAATTCTCTTCGATCGTGGTCCAACCCCTCCGTCGTGGTGGACGCGGATTCCGCCCGCCCTTCTCTCCGACGGGTTCCAGCACGAGGACTTGGTCGCATTTCTCCATCGACATTCGCGCGCTCCCATCAAAGCCGTGCTCCTCAGGCAGGAAAGATTTCCCGGGATCGGCAACTGGATGGCGGACGAAATCCTCTGGAGGGCCGCGATCCACCCCAAACAAACCGCAGGATCGCTCACCTCAGGTTCCACTCGAACACTCTACCGGGAGATCCGGTGGGTTTGCCGCCGTGCGCTCGAAACCATCGGCGTGACCATGCAGGATCCTCCCGCAACTTGGTTGTTCCCCCATCGCTGGTCCGATGGTGGCCGCTGCCCCAGAACGCGCACCCCACTGATTCGTGAGGATATCGGAGGCAGGACCACCTGCTGGTCCCCCGCACGGCAATTCCATCGAAAATGAGCCTTCCTCCCAAACGCATTCGCCTCGACGAGTTGCTCGTCCAACGAGGACTCTCCGACTCTCGAGCCCAAGCCAAGGCACTGATCATGACGGGGCGTGTCCGTCGCGGCACCGAAAGGCTCGACAAGCCAGGCAAGGACTACCCCGAGGATCTGGCGGATCTGATCATCGATCAACCGCCGCGGTTTGTTTCGCGAGGGGGTGAAAAACTCGCTGCCTTCATCGAGCACTTCCGAATCAACTGCCACGGCATCCACGCTCTCGACGTCGGCGCCTCCACCGGTGGTTTCACCGATTGCATACTGCAAGCGGGCGCGAGCGATGTCGTTTGCGTCGATGTCGGCCGCGCCCAGCTGCACGCGAAGATCCGGGGCGATCCCCGCGTGACCAACTTCGAACAAATCAACGCCCGGTACCTCAAACCGTCGGATTTGCCACGCGCCGACTTCGATCTTGTGACCATCGACGTGTCGTTCATCTCGCTCAAAACAATCCTCCCCGCCATCTGGCCCTTGGTACGTCCCGGAGGGCATCTGATCGCTCTGGTCAAACCTCAGTTCGAGGCGGGAAAAGCCGAGGTCGACAAAGGACGCGGAATCATCCGTGACTCAAAGGTCCAAGATGAGGTGCTCCGAAGCATTCGTGCCTTTGCCTTGGCCGAACTGGAAGGTGCCTCACCGATCGGCGAGATGGATTCACCCATCAAAGGCACGGACGGTAACCGTGAATTCCTTCTCGGACTGCAGCGGACCGGGAGCTGAACACGACCGCCGAATGGCCCGCAGCCTGGCCATCCCACTTCAGGTCATCGGCGCCCCCCCT
>JBBQIU010000706.1:0-2749 GCA_038325245.1 Verrucomicrobiota bacterium | reverse complement strand
GGGCAGGCCGAGTTCGGCGGCATGGAATCCTCGGTGCGCTGCGTCCGGACGGACGCGGCGCGGGTGTTGGAGCGGGTCATCGCCATGCAGGAGGGGGGGCGTTGCGTGTGCGGCGGCGCCGGCATCCAGGTCCTGGCTTTGGTCACGGCACAGGGAGACGACGCCGGGCGGGCGGCGGCGTGTGCGGGAGTTCCGCGCGTCTGCCGGACGGCGGCGGATCTTTTCCTGTTTGCAGATCGGGTCACCACGTTGCGGGGTTGGGGACGGGGGCTCCGACGGGCGGTGGGGAATTGGTATCGTACGCGGTTTGCCGACGACCTGGCCTATCAGGTTGTGAAGTGCCCGCGGAAGGAGGGTTGGTCTCATCGGGACCTGCTGCGGTTGGCCCACCCGACGCCCGCCACGCGGGAGCAGGCGGCCGTATTCCGCTGGATCCTGGGCGGTCCGGACGCCCTGGGGCGCCGAACCGTGTTGCGGGAGATGCCCCAGGGGAAGATGGAGGAATGCGGCGAGGGCGTGTTGGAGGATGGTTTCCCTCCGGCACGGCGGTTTCGGGCGGTGACCTATCCGGGCGTGGGCGAGTTGCCGAGGCTTCTGCGGGGTGTGGAGGAAGCGAAGCGCGTCTCCACCTGTGCGGAGGTGGTGCGGTTGATCGCGGAACACGACCTTCCTCGTGAGGGCGTTCCGGCGTCCTGGCTCGGCGAGTTGCCGGTCTGGGAAGCCCTTCTCCAGCGGATGCCGCTGGGGGCAACGATCCGTGATCTGGGCGCGTTGTCGGCCGTCGGTTTGGTGATAGAAGGTAGTGAGGCGGCTTGGTGGGTGGAGACGCGATTGCGCGATCCCGTGGCGCTACGCGCCTCCGGGCTGCATCCGATGGCATTTCTGCTGGCCCGGCGCGCCTATGAAAAGGGTCATGCAGGGAAGGAAAGCGGACGGTGGAAGCCCGTGCCGGGATTGGTCGCGGCATTGGATGACGCGTTTTATTCCGCGTTTCGGAATGTGGCTCCTGTGGGAAGGCCGGCCCTGCTGGCGCTGGATCTCAGCGGCTCGACCGGAGTGACGTTCGTGCCCGGCACGTCTGTCACGGTGCGGGAAGCCATCGCGGCGATGGCCCTGGTGGCAGCTTCGACGGAGACGTCGTGGGTTATCGCAGGGCTGACGAACGTCGCGGCAGTGTGTGGAACGTGGCCAGCCGTGGGGCTCCCCGGGCTGACCCTGCTCGATATCGCCCCCGGACTGCGTTTGGAGGAGGCGGTCAACCGCTTGGCGGAGTTTCCCGTCGGCGATCCGGATTGTGCGTGGCCGATGGAATGGGCGCGCCGTCATCGGCTGCCCTTCGAATCGTTCGTCGTCTATACGGACGGCGAGGTTTGGGCACACGAGGCGGGACCTTCTGAAGCGCTGAGACGCTATCGGGACGAGATCGGGATTCATGCGCGGTCCGTGGTGGTCGGCATGGCGGGAGCGGGCTTCGAACTCGCGGACCCGGCCGATCCGGGGATGCTGGACGTCGTGGGGTTCGATGCCTCGACGCCGGGCGTCATCGGGGAGTTTTTGCGAGGTTCGCCGAAGCCGGAGCGACTCAATTGAATTCACGGCGGAGGCGGATCTGCCGCATACGCGCCGCCATAGCCGGCTTGATAGAGGCGCAGGCCGAGGACGCCGGCCATTTGGTCGAAGTGCCGATCCCGCGCGTACACGCGGCAGCCGTGCTCGAGGGAAAGAGTTCCGACGAGGATGTCGTTCCAAGGAATGACAAGGCCCATGTCGCGATATCTCCACGCGTGTTCACGTGCGAGATTCCAAGTGGATTCCGTGACAGGGACGAATGGGAGGACGTTCAACGCCATCTCAAGCCGGCGTCGGTCCTCGCGGCGTGCACCGCCCAGGACTTCGAGGAGGACGGGGCTGCAGAGGGTAGCTTCATACTCTTCGAGCAAGGCCTCCAGCCCAACCTTGAAGGAGAGGTCTCCCGTTTGGCGGGCCGCCTCGATCCAAACCGACGAGTCGACGAGGACCACGTTTAACGATCCTGTTGTTCGAGTTCCTCATTGGTGACCGGATAATCGAAGTATCCCTCGCGGAGGGCTCTCCCCAATTCCCGGGCCTTTCGACGACGCACGAATTCCTCGACGGCCTTGGCGACGGCTGGGCTCTTCTTGGTTTCACCGGTCAACCTCACCAAGTCATCAAGAACAGCATCATCGATTTCCACCGTTAGCCTCATAAAGCATCCGCATTCTGATTCTAAAAGCACCAAAAACAACTGGCGATTGATGATTTAACACACTGAGGGACAGGCTGTCTGTCTTCGGAGGGTTTGATGCTTCCGACTCCGGGCGTCATCAAGGAGTTTTTGCGGGGATCATCGAAGTGTCCGTGAACTGTTTCGCGAACTCCCACTTAAGGCACCACGCCTCGAGGGACGGCCAAAACAGGACGCGGTTTCCGCCCGGTCCCTGGCCGAAGTCGCCGATGGAAGCGCGGAACTGCCACTGGGCAAGGTCGGGAACACGGTCCAGCGCACGGAGGATCTGGAGGCTTTCCAACGCGAACCAGGTGTTGGCGGCGTCGCCGCGGAGGAATGCGGCAGTTCGGGGGTCGTCCGGCAGGAAGAGGCCCTTTCCCCGGTGCAACCGAAGCATACCGGCGATGCAGGCTTCGCGGTCGATCTGATCGAGGGCTCCAGCAGACTTCAGGAGGAAAAGGATGTCCCGGGTGTCTCGAAGGAACTCCCCGAAGCGGGACT
>JBBQIU010000705.1:0-2764 GCA_038325245.1 Verrucomicrobiota bacterium | reverse complement strand
TCATCCACGCCAGCCAGAGCGGCGGCGGATGGAACGTGGTCCCGAGGCCGCTCTCCAACTCGAGAATCTGACGCGCGAAATCATCGGGCGTGGAGGCGCCGAGAATGGACGTCGGGCGGAGGGCGTCGCGGAGATGCCCTGGTTCCAGGGATTCAAGCAACGGAACGCCCTCCCGGTGCCGGTGGATCAGGCGCGCAAGGAAGATGGCGAGGCGATCGGAAGTCTCCGCGAGATGAGCGAACTCCTTCAGAAGCGGCGTGCCCCCTGCGACGGTCGCGACGCCCGAGGCCGTTCGCAACGCCGCGACGTCAATGGGCCAGAGCCGGATCGTGCGGTCGTCGCCCCCGCTCGCGAGCCAGAGGCCGTCGGGGGAAAAGGCGACCGTCCAGACGCGTTCGGCATGGCCTTCGAACGTCTTGAGGAGCACGCCCGTGGCGGCGTCCCAAACGCGGACGGACTTGTCCCAACTTCCGGTAGCGATGAGCTGGCCGGAGCGATGGAAGGAAAGGCTCTGGACCCACTCGGTATGGCCGTGGGCACGCCAGAGTTGGGTCCCGGAGTCGACGTCCCAGAGCATGACGGATTTGTCGCCGCCCGTGCTGGCGAGGGTGCGGCCGTCGGGACTGAACGCGATGGCGCCAACCCAGTCATCATGACCTTCGAAGGTACGGAGAGGTTTGAGGTCGGGGACCGACCAGAAGCGGATGGCGCGATCGTGCCCGGCGCTGGCCAGGGTCTGGCCGTCAGGGGAGAAGGCGACGCCGAGGGCGCCATGGGCGTGGGCGTGTTCGAAAGTCAGAAGTACCAACGGGTCAGGCTCGTCGGAGGGATATTGGGGGGGGGCCCATATCTCGATGTGTCCGCTGTCCCGCGCGACGGCCAGACGATCGCCTAACGGATCATACGCAAGTCCCCAGACGCCGCTGCTTTGGTTCGGGTGAACTTTCAAGGAGACGACATCAGAAAAATCGTCCGGGACGTACTTCACCCTCACTGCCGGTTTCGAGTTGAACCATTCAATAATTCCATTTTCCAGGCCCACGGCACCCCCTTTGGCGTCTGGAAACTGAGCCACGGCCCAAACGCGACTGTGGGAATCGGATCTGTGTTGGTGGTCGCGCTCCGCCGGAGTCTCCACGTTCCACAGCCTCACGATCCCTTCGGCCTGACCCGTGAGGATCAATCTCCCCGACGTATCAAACGCCAGATCCAGCACCGCGCTGCCCGCGTCCTCCACGAGGATCGGGGGGGTTCTTGAGGCGGCATCGATAGTCGGCGCGGTTCGTGCAGGCTTGCGAAGGGGAACGGTGCCGAACAGTTGTTCGAGCACGCCTGGCAAGGCCTCAAAACCACCGGAGTAGGGTGCGAGTTGGAACCATGGGGCTCGATGGGCGGCATGCTCCTCAAAGAACGGCATATCCTCGTGGCGGCAAAGGATGGCGACCGGAAGCGTGTCTCGACGACTCTGAATGGCTTGCGCGAACGTTGAAGCCAGAAACCCGTGACCCACCCCTACCAGCAGAAGGAAACGGAGGGCACCGAGGTACGTCTGGATCGCCTCGCGTTGACGGAAGGCCTGAGAGTCCCGGCCACCCGCCAGAACGACGGAGGCCGGTTCGTCCCACGTGCCGTCGAGGTGAAGCAGGGTGGGCGGGGATTGCAGTTGGTCTATAGATCGAAGGTCCTGCCAGGTGAGGTGGGGCAGGCCGGTCGCCTCGCTGAGTAGACGATCATAGTTGGTCGTGGAGATCAGAATGCCCTGCCGGGCGGCGGCGGTAATCGGGAGGGCCAGGGAGGGGTCGACGATGTGCAATGCACCGACGCTCTCGCGAAGCCATTCTGCGAAGAGATCCTCGCGGGGCCGCAGCTTCGATTTAATGAACCCGCCTATCGCGTTCTGTTCCGCGATGTCGTCCGACGCCAACGCACGCTCATAGCGGGCGAACTGTTCCTCGTCGACGAGACGGTGGGAGCGGGCAAGTTCGAGACCGACGACAAAGAAGCGCCGGGCTCCAAGCGGTTCATGGCTGAGGGCGATGGAGACGCCTGCGCCGGCGTGTAATGCCGTCGGTTGGAGTGTAAGGCATCGGTGACGCAGTGCATCGAGGGAGAGGATGCGGTCATCGGACGGTGTGGGGGATGCGGCCAACGGGCGTTTAGGTTGAGGTTCCACCGCTTGTAGCCGGGGAGAGTGTTGGGGGTCCAGTGTGGATCGGGCGCTTGTTTGGCGAACGTTTAGGGGGAGGAACGTTTTCCAAAATTTGGGCACGCATTGGGGCCATGAACCGTGCGATGGAGGGCGCCGCTCCGTCGGCGCCGAGGATTGGGTTGGGGCTAGAGTTCGGCAGGTTCCGACGGAGCGGAACCCTCAAACCACCTGAAGTGGAAGGCCTTGGAAGAGGGTGCGCGATGGAGGGTTCGAACCTCCGACCCCTGTTGGGGGGATGCCTTTCAACGGCAAGGAAAGCGAGTCTAAGCCATCGATCCCAGGTAATGCGTAGCATTGCGGTAATGGGCTGGATCTTGGTAAGGTCACTCCGTGAGCACCTCCACGATCACCGACAAGGGCCAAACGACCGTTCCGCTCGCAGTTCGAGAGGCCCTGGGTCTGACGCCTAGGCAGCGGCTGACGTGGGAAACGCGTAGTGATGGCTCCGCGATTGTCCGGCCGGTACGCAGCGTCCTGGAATTGGCCGGTAGCTTGAAATCCAAGGTGCCGTTTCCGGGAATTGCCTCCGAAACCGAAGCCGCGACGGCAGGATGG
>JBBQIU010000704.1:0-2766 GCA_038325245.1 Verrucomicrobiota bacterium | reverse complement strand
GTTGGCGCGGGGGCCGACGGTGGCGGACCGGATGATCGCGTTTGATCTGATCGCCGTGTCGGGTGTGGGGTTGATCGCGGTGGTTTCGGCGTTGCGATCGACGGCGGTGTACCTCGAGTTGATCCTGGTCTATTCGCTGCTGGGCTTCCTGGGGACGGTGGCGTTGACGGGATTCCTGCAAAAGGCAATGGAGCGAAGAGAGTCACCGGAGCCGGAGAATGGGCGGGAAGGAGGGGCGGGTGACTGAGATCCTGTGCGCGGTCCTGATGCTGGCGGGCACGGCCTTGATGCTGGTCGCGGGGATCGGCGTGTTACGCCTTCCGGACGCGCTTTGCCGGGGGCACGCGGTGGCGAAGGCGGTCAGCCTGGGGATCGCTCTGATTCTGTTGGGACTGTGGGCGAGGCTTGAGGCTACGGAGTCGGGGCTGAAGTTGGCCCTGGCGATTTTGTTCCAGCTCCTGACGATCCCGGTGGCAAGCCATCTCCTGGCGCGGGTCGTCTATGACAAGAACCTGCCGCGCTGGCGGGAACGTCCGGTGGATCGGCACGACAAGGACGGTTAGGTCAGGAGAGGTCGACTTTACGGAGGAATGGATCGTCGGGGGTCAGGGATTCGACGCGGACCCCGTAGGACTCCAGGAAGGCGCGCCCGATCGACCGACGGGTGGACCATTTCACCTCAAAGGCCTGGAGGCGGTCGCCACGCCGCACGACGAGGTCCACTTCGCTTTGGGCGCGCGTGCGCCAGAAATGAAGTTCCGCCGGAAAGCCGAGAAGGGCATTGGCCTTGGCAATTTCCGCGATGGCCCAGTTTTCCCAAAGGGCGCCGATGTCCGGGCGGAATTCCTCGGTGGAGAAGGCGTTGAGCAGAGCGTTCCGGATACCGGTATCCCAAAAGAAGATTTTCCGGCTCTTCGCGATTTCTTTTCGGGGGTTGGTGCTGAAGGACGGGAGACGAAAGATCACAAACGTTTGTTCCAGGAGTTCGAGATACCTTTCCACCGTGGCGCGGGCCATGCCCAACTGGGTGGCCAGCTCCTGGATCGAGACTTCGGCTCCCGCTTGGTGGGCCAAGAGGAGGAGGAGCCGCTTGATGGTATCGGGTGACTTCACCAGCCCGCTGTGGAGCACATCCTTCCAAAGCGAATCGGAACTCAGGTCGCGGAGAATCTGATCCGGATATTCGTGCAGAACGGCCTCCGGGTAGCCTCCGAAAGCGAGCCGGCGCATGAGGAATGTCCGGAGCTGGGGGGCGAAATGGGCGCACAAGTGGGCGGGTTCGGCGGCGACGCCAAATCCGACCCACGGTTGCGATGTGAGCGCCTCGGAGAAGAGCAGGGGAGGAAGAATGAGTTTCCGATTCCGCCCGGCGAGGCTCTCCGCGGTCTGGTCCCGAAGGTTGAGGGACGATGAACCCAGGAGCAGGACGGGGTGGTTGAGGCCGGAATCGTACCAACCCTTGACGATTCGCGACGTCTCCGGGAGGCGCTGGGCCTCGTCGACGACGAGGACATCCGGGTTGCCGAACGAGGCCCAGGCATCGGCTGGGGCGAGGGCGGAGGCGGCGAGAAACCGGGCCTTGTCCACTTCCACGTCGAAATTGAGAAAGGGGGCGTATTTCGTCCCCTTCGCAAGCACGTGTTGGACGAGCGTGGTCTTTCCCACCTGCCTGGCCCCGAGGATGATACCGATCTTGCCCGAACTGAGGATCGTTTTCAGGACACTTTCAGCTCTCCTTTTGATATACATGATGTCATTTCAACCTGTGATTCTGCACTGTTGAAAGTTCAAAATCGAATATCATTCATCATGTCAGGACGCGTCCTTTCATTACGCGAGCACGCCCTTGACGAGTTCTCCGTAGACATCGGTGAGGCGGAAGTCGCGGCCTTGGAAGCGGAAGGTGAGGCGTTTGTGGTCGAGGCCGAGAAGGTGGAGGAGGGTCGCGTGGAGGTCGTGGACATGAACGCGGTCGCGGACGGGTGCGAAGCCGAGTTCGTCGGTTTCGCCGACGATGGCGCCGGGCTTCGTTCCGCCACCGGCAAGCCACATGGTGAAGGCTTCGATATGATGGTTGCGCCCGGTTTTCTCGCGGTTTTCGCCCATCGGGGTGCGGCCGAATTCGCCGCCCCAGACGACGAGGGTATCCTCCAGGAGTCCGCGGGACTTGAGATCTCTGACGAGGGCGGCCTGGCCCTGGTCGACGTCGTGGCAGACCTTTTCGAAGTCATTTTCCAGGTTTTCGCCGGGGCCACCGTGGCTGTCCCAGTTGGTATGGTAGAGCTGGATGAACCGGACGCCGCGCTCGACGAGGCGGCGGGCGAGGAGGCAGTTGCGGGCGAAGGAGGGTTGATCGCGACTGGCGCCGTAGAGAGCGAGGGTGGCGTCCGATTCGCCGCGAAGGTCGATGGCTTCCGGGGCGCTGGTCTGCATGCGGAACGCCATTTCGTAGGCGGCGTTGCGGGTGGCGATCTCGGGGTCGCCGGTTTCAACGAGGCGCTGGAGGTTGAGGTCCTTGACGGCGTCGATTGTGCGTTTCTGGCGGTCGGGCGTGATGTCGGGAGGGGTGGTGAGATTGAGGATGGGCTCACCCTGGCCGCGGAGGGGAACGCCCTGGAAGGTGGTGGGAAGGAAGCCGCTGCCCCAGTTGACCGCGCCGCCGCGGGGGCCTCGCGGGCCACTTTGGAGGACGACGAAACCCGGGAGATTGTCGGCGTCGCTGCCGATGCCGTAGGTGACCCAGGAGCCCATGCTGGGGCGGCCGAA
>JBBQIU010000703.1:0-2772 GCA_038325245.1 Verrucomicrobiota bacterium | reverse complement strand
TTGTAGGGCCATCAGGGCAGGTGGTTTTGTTGGACACACCTGGGGCCCTCGCCCCGAGCTTCCTGCTTCAATCCATCGCGCGCGTCCTGCCCGGCTACGCACTCGTCGTGTTGATCGAGTTGGTCCTGGCGGGACTGGGATACGGGTTGGATTGGATCGGTGTCTGGGGGGGTGCCCCGGCATGGGCCCAGGTGAGTCTGACTGTGGCGTTGTCGGCGCTGGGCGTCTACGGCTCGCTGGTGTGGCTCCGGTTGCTCGGACTTCTGTACCGCTACCACAAGGACGACCTGGCCTGGGAATACTGATTCCGCCTGCCTAGGGAGCCTGGGTGCGGAAAAAGGCGGACGCAGCCGGCAGCGGGCTCACGAGGGTCTGGCCGGCGCCATTCGCGTCGGTCGTGATGGTGAACGTCGTCGGGGCCCAAGCGGTGAAGTCGGCATTCGCCTGCTGGACCGTGTAGGTGCGGTTTGGATCGCCGCCCGTCACGGCGAGCTGGAGACCAGTGGGGGTGACCGTGGGGACGAGCGTCGGTGACTTGCCGGTGGGGGGTGTCACGACGTCGGCCGAGCGGGTTCGGTAGACCGTCGACGGGAAACCGGCGCGGATGTTCACCGTGATGACGACGTTGCTGGAACCCTCGGGGATACTGACCGTGCCGGCGTCGGCCCACGTGACGAGGTTCGTGGACTCCTCGAGAACATGGGTCGACTCAGGGGAGCCGGTGATCGTGAGTCGAAGGAGTGCGGGATTGACGAGAACGATGGCAAGCGTCGCGGACGTACCGGGGGTTGTTCCGCCTCCAACCGAGATCGCACGGTAGAAACGGGGTTCGTTGGAGGCCGCCAGCGGTACGGCGACCTCGGACGTACCGCTGGCGGGCAGCGTGACACGGGAAAGCTCCGTCCAATCGGTGATGTTCGTGCTTGTCTGAACCGAATAAGTCCTGCCCGGCACGCCAGTGAGGGTGAAGACCAAATTTGTGCTCGAGACGGTGGGACGGGAGAGGGTACCGGGCTCGCCGGATCCACCGGTGCCGGACGTCCTCATGGAAAAGCGTGTGGTGCGCGAGTGGAAGGCGCGCCCAACGAGCAAGGCACCGTCATCCCGGGCCGCGAGGAGGCCGGCGCCAAAGATGAGGTAGCCCGTGTAGGAGGAACCGGGAGAAAGACGGTCGGCGGGGACGGTGAATCCCGTGGCGCCGGTGGGAAGCTCGGACTGACCGGAGCAATCGGTGGCGGCCGAAAGGACCGTGTTCCCGGCCGCGTCAACGACGACAAGGCTGATGCGATCATTGGTGCCGGAGCCGATCCAGGGCGTCCAGTTCAGGGAGAAGGGGGCAGCGGGATCGATGGCCTGGGCGGCAGCGTAGTTCGAGACGCGCGGGACCGGGGCCGTGTTCGAGACGAGTGTGAACACGGAGAAGCCGATGAACGATTCCCCGTCGGGGAAACCGAGCTGAAAGGACATGTTCCACGTGCCGGGCGTTGCGGCGGCCAGGAGGGCCGCTTCGGAAGCGAAGTTGGAGGAGCCGGAGGATTGACCGCCGGCCAGATAGGGCAGGCCGAGCGAGAATCCGCGAGTATTGGCGAGAAGGGCGTTGGAGATCGTGAAGGCCGACGGCGACGTCACGTCCGCGGTGAGGGAGGGGGCGGGTGTGGCGGATTCGGCGGGATCGGTGTCACTGGACTGGAGGAACGAGACGCCCTGGAGAAGGGTCAATGTTCCGAAGCCAGCGGGGATGGCATTGGTGAAACAGGGTTGGACGCCCGGGGGAAGGGACGAGGCGGCTTGGGATGGGAACGGCAACCCGACGAGGGTCAGCAGGAAGACAGCGAGGACGCTGCGCAATACCTGGGTTGCCCCACTCGACCCGACGGTAAACCTCAAGAAAGCCATGGCTAAGGCGAATGTTGTCCCCACGAAGGGAATGGGCCGCGGCGCTGATGGCAAGTTTTTAATCGAACGAAGTGCGATTCAAGGCGTTGCAAGGTCTTGCGGGGAAGTGGAGGCGAAGTGCCCGCAGGCTGTTCAAAACCGTTGACCTTAAACCGCTGGACCGTAGTTTGCGCGGGTCCCAATCCTACCAAAGGACATCACCATTCCATGAGCACGAAACACGTTCCGTTGATCAGTTCCGGCGTCGCCGGTCCCCTAGGTCTCATTCACCTCCCGCGCCTCTGGCAGAAGGCCCTGCTGAGCGCCCTCGGCAAGTTGGCCGACGGTTATGGCGACATCAGCCCCGGGTACGACACGATGGTCCTGGGCGCGATCGGGATCGATCCCGACAAGGCCCGCAGCGTCATCCGAGAGAAAAAGCCGACCTACGTCCAGTTCGAGGCATGGGTGCGGGACTATCCGGGCGTCAAGCTCGACAAGTCCACAATCTACAAGAGCAACGCCGCCATCCTCGGCTACGCCCACGCAGACGACGTGCGCAAGGGCATCCTCTCGGCTTCGGGTTTGCCGGACGATGGCTGCACCCTTCCCTGCGCCGTGGACCTCAACAATCTCGACGACTGGCAGGAGTTCCATAAGTTGGTCATTGGTTGATCCAAGGCCCGATACCGTTCACCAAGCTTTACGGCGCCCATCCGAAGGGATGGGCGCCCTGAAGATTGGCCATTCTTCCGATCTGGAATCCCAACGGGATTCCGTCCCGAAGCCCAGGGTTGGACCGCGAAGCGGGCCTACCCTGGGTCAACGACATTCAATGCATCAACCCCAACGGGGTTGTGCCACCTCGACGCAACCCCGTTGGGGTTGTGGGTGATT
>JBBQIU010000702.1:0-2774 GCA_038325245.1 Verrucomicrobiota bacterium | reverse complement strand
CAGGTCACCGGTGCCATCAAACGCCTGCTCTCCGTCAAGGGCCGCCAACCGGTGAGCCACTTCCACAAGCGCCTCGGCAAGATCCTCTGGGACCACTGCGGCATGGCCCGGAACGCCCTCGGCCTCAAGCAAGCGATCAAGGAAATCCCCGCCCTCCGCGAGGAGTTCTGGCAGAACGTCAATGTCCCGGGCGACGGCGGCACTCTCAACCAGTCCCTCGAACGCGCCCACCGAGTGGCCGACTTCCTCGAACTCGCCGAACTGATGTGCGTCGACGTCCTTGAACGCGACGAGTCGTGCGGCTGCCATTTCCGCGAGGAGCACGTCGACGCCGAGGGCGAGTGCGACCGGAATGACGAGAATTACGCGTACGTGGCCGCCTGGGAGCATGGCGGGGAGGGGAAGGCGCCCATCCTGAACAAGGAACCGCTGAGCTACGAGCGCGTGAAGATGGTCAAACGAAACTACAAGTAGGCCGGCCTGAACCCCGCAACCCGCGACCGACCCAGGCTCACCCTGACGCCCCCCATCCCAACGTTTCCCGCCCCCCCATCCCCGTCCCATCGCCCATGAAGGTCACCCTCAAAGTCTGGCGCCAAGCCGGCCCCAGCGCCACCGGCGAGTTCAAGTCCTACGGCACTCCCGATCTCAACCCCAACATGTCGTTCCTCGAGATGTTGGACGTGGTGAACGACGACCTGACCCTGAAGGGGGAGGAACCCATCGCCTTCGCCCATGACTGCCGCGAGGGCATTTGCGGCACCTGCTCCCTGGTCATCAACGGGAAACCCCACGGCCCTCACCGCGCCGTCGCCACCTGCCAGACCTACCTCCGCAGTTTCAAGGACGGGGACCTCATCGTGGTCGAACCGTTTCGGGCGAAGCCTTTCCCGGTCATCAAGGACCTGGTTACCGACCGCACTGCCTTCGAGCGCATCATGGCCGCGGGCGGCTTCGTCTCCGTGAGAACCGGCTCGGCCCCCGATGCCAACTCGATCCCGGTACCCAAACCGGACGCCGACCGCGCCATGGACGCCGCCCAGTGCATTGGCTGCGGTGCCTGCGTCGCCGCCTGCAAGAACGCCAGCGCCATGCTGTTCGTCGCGGCCAAGGTCGGACATCTGGGTCTCCTCCCGCAGGGGCAACCCGAACGCCACCGCCGCGTCCTCGCCATGGTCTCCACGATGGATGAGCAGGGGTTCGGAAACTGCACCGTCACGGGCTCCTGTAGCGCCGTCTGCCCCAAGGAGATCAGCCTCGACTTCATCACCCGGATGAATCGCGACTACACGGCCGCGCTTCTGCACCAGGCGGTGGGCCGCAAAGTCTCCGGGGCGGGTGGGGCGTGAGGCCGTCGCCCGAGGTCTGGTCGAGGGCTGTGCGTTTCCGCGCGCAGGCCGACAAAATCGTTGAGCGACCTCGACCTGGTGTGGCTTGATTTCCTTTCCGTGTCCACCCCAGCGGCAATCCCTTCCTCCCCTCCGGGCCCCGTGCCCGGCGCCGTGGCGGACCCGGTCAGGCAGCGTGTGCTGGTGGTCTATGCCGGCCATGTCCAGGGCGTTGGGTTCCGCTACACCGCCCGACAGGTCGCCCGAGGCTTTGACGTCTGCGGCATGGTGAGGAACCTTCCCGACGGCCGCGTCGAACTGGTCGCGGAGGGAACGCGCGGCGAGTTGGAGTCCTTTTGCCGCGAGATCCGTGCATCCGGGGTGGGACCCCTGATTCGAGATCAGTTCGTGGAATGGACCGCGGCGCAGGGCGGCCTGCGCGGGTTCGAGATCCTGCGGTAGTTGAGTCGTTTCACGCCAGATGAGATACGCGATCATCGCCGACATCCACGCCAACCTCGAAGCCTTCGAGGTCGTGCTCGCTGACATCAAGGAGCAGCAGTGCACCCACCACGTCTGCCTCGGCGATGTCGTCGGCTACGGCGCCAACCCCAAGGAGTGCCTCGATATCGTCCGCGACCTGGGCGTCCCCTGCGTCAAGGGCAACCACGACGAGTACTGTTCCAACGACGCCTTCGCCGAGGGATTCAATCCGCTCGCACTCGAAGCGGTCTCCTGGACGCGCGGCCAGCTCAGCGAGGTCGATCGCAAGTGGCTCCAGGACCTCAAGTACCTCCGGCTCGTCGGGAGCTTCACCATCGTCCACGCCACCCTCGACGCCCCGCAGCGCTGGCAGTACGTCTTCGACAAACTAGAGGCGGCTTCGAGTTTCACCTACCAGAACACCTCCCTCTGTTTCTTCGGACATACGCATCACCCCGTCGCCTTCGTTCGCGACAGCGTCGTGCGCGGCGGCACTTACTCCAAGTTCCGCATCGAACCGGGCAAGAAATACTTCGTGAACGTCGGGAGCGTCGGCCAACCCCGGGACGGCAATCCCAAGGCGGCCTACGTGGTCTACGACACCACCGAGAACACCATCGAACTGCGCCGCCTCGACTACGACATCCCCAAGGCGCAGAAGAAAATTCTCGCTGCGGGACTGCCTCCGCGCCTGGCCGAGCGCCTCGCCGTGGGCCGTTGATCCTCCCCCCGGCACCGCCCGCCAACCGATCCGCACCCGGCCGGTTTTCGCCTGTAAGATCCGCGCAGGAAGTTCCGTTCTCTCCTTCGACCGGTGACGTTGACACCGGCCGAAGCCACTCCGCAGGCGCCCCCTCCGTGCGCTCCGAGTCGTTCCGGCCCCCGCCGACCCCCAGGCCCCCCACCCCCCCCAGCCCAGAGTGAGCACCAAAAACCCCCAAACGAAATCCGCCACGGAACCAA
>JBBQIU010000701.1:0-2775 GCA_038325245.1 Verrucomicrobiota bacterium | reverse complement strand
CACGTCATCACCTCCGATGATGAAGGCAAGACGTGGAGTCGTCCGCGTGAACTCAGGACCTCCCTGACCGGTGACCGCCATACCGCCCGGTACGCCCCCGACGGGCGGCTACTGATTTCGTTCCGGGACACTGCGGCCCAGTCCCCGACCAAGGGGGATTGGGTCGCATGGGTCGGGCGTTTCGAAGACATCGAGGCCGGGCGCGAGGGACAATATCGCGTGCGCCTCATGGACAACCTGAATGCCTGGGACTGCGGATACCCCGGCGTCGAAGTCCTGCATGACGGCACCTTCGTCACGACGACTTACGGCCATTGGGAACAGGGCCAGTCACCGTACGTGGTCTCGATCCGCCTCAAGCTCGACGAACTGGATCACAAGGCTCAGGAGGCGAGAGCCGCAGGGAGTCCACCGCCGGTTGCGAGTCCTGCGCCGACCGCGAGTCCCGCGCCCGCTCCGAATTGAGTTCCACGGGAGGAGCCACGACGCCATGCAACGCATCCAGATCGTTGATTCCCACACTGGCGGTGAACCCACGCGGGTCGTCCTTGGCGGCGGACCCAACCTCGGCGACGGGCCCCTCACGGAACGTCGCGAACGATTCGCGCGCGACTTCGACACTTTCCGCTCCGCCATTGTCAACGAACCGCGAGGCTCCGACGTGCTTGTCGGGGCGCTGCTCGTCGCGCCTCATGCCTCCGACTGCAACGCGGGTGCCATCTTCTTCAATAACGTCGGCGTTCTCGGCATGTGCGGTCATGGAACAATCGGCCTCGTCGCCACGTTGGCCTACCTCGGACGCCTCGAACCCGGAGACCACCGCCTCGATACCCCGGTCGGCGTCGTCACCACCACGCTGCATCGGGATGGTTCGGTCTCGGTCGCCAATGTCCCCAGCCGCCGCACGGCCCGGGCCATGACCATCGAGGTTCCCGGAATAGGCCCCGTCACTGGTGATGTCGCCTGGGGAGGGAATTGGTTCTTCCTCGTCGAAAACCACCCCTGGACGCTCTCCCTTCGAAACGTCGAGATCCTGACCGACGTCACCTGGCGGATTCGCCAGGTGCTCAACGCCATCGGATATCCCGAGATCGACCACGTCGAACTTTTCGGACCGCCGCAAGCGGGAGGGGACGCGCGCAACTTCGTTCTGTGCCCCGGCAAGGCCTACGACAGATCCCCCTGCGGCACGGGCACGAGCGCCAAACTCGCCTGCCTGGCCGCCGACGGAAAACTGGCCGAAGGGGCGCCCTGGATTCAGGAAAGCATTCTGGGCAGCACTTTCACGGGCCGTTTCCGCTGGCTCGATCGCGCCACGGGGGAAGTGACTCCCATCGTGAACGGGACGGCCCACGTCACGTCCGAGGCGACCCTGATCCTCGACGACGCCGATCCGTTCTGCTGGGGCATCCGAAGCGGAGGCGGCTGAGGGTCCGGGGGATTTTTCGTTCCGCAAGCCATGGTCCCCCCTTCCGTCCCATGACGTTCCGTCGCTTTCTGTCCCTCGCCCCATTTCTGCCCGCCCTCGGTGTGTTTGCGATCACGATCCCGGGCCTCCCTACTGCGGATTCGCACGGTCGCCTCGCCCGGGAATCCCCAGGCCCATCGACCCGCCGCACGGGGATCACCTTCTCCGAGATCCACCACCAACCATCCCCCCACCCGGACGGCATGGACCTGCGCTTCGTCGAGCTCTACAACTCCAACCCGTTCCCCGAGGACCTTTCCGGCTGGTCGCTGGCGGGGGACGTCGACTTCTCGTTTCCGCAAGGCACCCTCCTCGGAGGCCTCGGCTACCTGGTCGTCGCGCCGCGCCCCACCGACGTCGAGGCCGTCTACAGCATCACAAATCTCATGGGCGGGTTCGCGACCCGCCTCGGACCCGGCCGCGGGGTCGTCCGCCTTCGCAAACGTTCCGGGGCGATCGTGCTTCGGACGGAGTTCACCGCGGATCCGGCTTGGGAAGTCGCCTCCCAGGGTGGCGGTCCCAGCCGGGTCCTGACGCGCCCCAGCCTGGGCGAGGTGAACCCCAATGCCTGGTCCGCCAGCGTCTACGTTGGCGGCTCACCCGGCGGGCCCGAACCGGCGATCCCTTCAAACAACGCGGGAATTCATCTCAATGAAATACTCGCCGAGCCGGCCGGTCCGATCGCGCCGTTCATCGAGATTTGCAATCAGAGTTCCGTTGCGGCCGATCTCTCGGGCGCCGTGCTCGCCTTCTCTCCCGAGACAATTGCCGAAGTCCTTGGTCCCGAAACCTCTCCAGCCGCCGGCACCCATCGGTTTCCCGCCGGATCGATCCTCCCACCAGGCGGGTTTCTGATCGTCCAAGAGGGCCATTCCACCCAATGGCTGCGGTCCGCGGGTGGGGAGCTCTATCTCGTCTCGTCCAATGGCACGCGCGTCATGGACGCCGTTCGCCATGGGGGCGTGCCCCTGGGGAGCAGTCTCGGACGCATCCCCGACGCGGGCGCATCCTGGCAGACGACCGCTCGCCCCACCCCGGGATCGGCCAACGCCAACGCCCGGACTCCCGACCTGGTCTTCAGCGAGATCCACTTCGCGCCGCCCAACGACCACGATGACGAGGAGTTCGTCGAAATCCACAACCGCTCGTCGGCCCCGGTGGCGCTGGATCAGTGGCAGGTCGCTGGCGGCATCACGTTCACCTTTCTTCCGGGCACAATCCTCGGTCCGGGAGAATTCCTCGCCGTCGCCCGTAACCTCGGACGGCTCCGCGAAAAACACCCCGCCCTGCTGCCGTCATGCATCACC
>JBBQIU010000700.1:0-2777 GCA_038325245.1 Verrucomicrobiota bacterium | reverse complement strand
CCGCCTTCGTCACCGCCGTCCCTAACACGATCAACGCAAACGCCAGGAGACGCCGCAGCGTCTGCATCGCGTGACGGAGCGGCCGAACCGAAAGCTCCGCCATCGCGTCCAGCGCGCGCCATACCCGACCCTCATCGGCCGATCCTCCGCCGCGTGTCGGTATCATCTCCTTGAAGATTATGGAACCCTGCGCCTTGAAGCCAGTCTCCGCACGTTCATGCCTGCCAACTCCACCCCCCTCACTTCCACACCGCCGGAAAAACCCCCGTCCGCTCTTCGGGGGCAATCAGGTACACCAACCGGTGCGCGTGGGTCCAGGCCTGCTCGACGTACTCACGCCGATACACCCGCCGAACCCGCTGCCCTTCCTCCAACCGGGCCCACGGATCGTTCACCACCACGTCCCCATCCGCCGTGAACCCCACACAAATCACCAGGTGCCCGCCGTCCGCCGCAACCGGCTTCCCCCGCAACGCCGGCGCATTCACCGACATCACCACCGGAATTCTCGCCCACACCAAATCCTCCACATCCCGAAGATCCCTGAGCCTCGCCGCACACCCCCGCATACCGCGAAAACTCCCCGCGTACGCCGTGTTGAACGGCCAGTTTCCAGTCCCCGGCCACCCTGGATCATGGACTCCCCGCGCCACTTCCGGAACATCCCGATCCAGATCCGCCCGCCCCGCTTCACGCGCCCACCATCCGAGAATCATCGAGACTGCCGTGGGACTGCACCAGGCGCGGCCATCCGCGTACGCCACTTGCGAACGTTCCGGCACCGGCAATGTCAGACCACGCACGTCCTCACGCGACGGCCGTGGTTCCGCGCTCCGGTTCGAATCGCAGAGGGCCACCGTCACCCATCGCAGCCGCTCCGGCGCCTCCACCAGGGCCCCCGTCAACCGCACCCGCACCCGCACCGCTTCTGCCAGCGATCTCAGTACCAGCGTGTCCGTCTTCACCATGCCGTCCGCGTCCGATTCCCGGTTCCGGCTCGTCCTCCGAAGAGGGACTTCTCCGTCCAGAGACCAATTCCCAAGGCGATAATGACGGGTCCATCGACCTCCCAGCCGTGCCTGCACATCCACCTCCAGCCCCGCTCCGTCCGCCGGTTCCACATTCCACGACACCACCACCTCGTTCCATCCCTGGGCGGTTTCAATCTGCGGCGAATCCAGAACCACTCCCCCTCCCGGCCCATCCACCTTCGATGGCGCCCAGGCGGCGGCATTTGTGAAGATCACCAGCGCAGGAAGGTCATGCATCACGGTCGCCGGTTCCACCCCCCTCGCGCGCCTCGCACAAACCCAGACCCCCACCGCCGACGCCATCACGACCGCAGACGACCACGGAATCCACGGTCCTCGCGGCTTTCGCTCCGATCGTTTCCCCTCGTATGGCCACACGACCGGGAACCGTAGTCGGGCGCCCACGCCTCGCACGCCCAAAAATCCAGGACGCGTCCTTCAACACGGAAAACCGATTGCGGAGGAAGTGGATGATGGATTCCCAGGAGTACGCCTCGCCCGTTTTTTCGCCCCTCGGTGGGATGGGTGGACCTGCGAAGCCGATACCGTCCTTCCAAGTCTCTGCGTTCCCTGCGTTCTTTGTGGCAAATCCCTCCCCATCCGGCGCTCACGTCCGTCGCATTCAGGTGGGCCTGGAGGCCTGCCCGTTTGGACTTAGGCCACAGAGAACGCAGAGAGCGCAGAGAGCGAACCTGATTTTCGCCAAACACCTTCACGTTCTGGACCTCTGATTCTCGAAGGGCGCGTCCTGCCAAAAATCCGGTACCCACCACCGGCGGTTTGACGGATCGTCCGCCCCGCCGCCAACCTTCCCTTCCGTGCTCGTCGCCCTCAACAAGCCCTGGGGCGTCCTCTCCCAGTTCACTCCCGATGGCTCACCGAATCGCACCCTCGCGGAGTGTCACCTCCCGCCTGGGATCTACCCGATCGGACGGTTGGACGCCGATTCCGAGGGACTCCTGCTCCTGAGCGACGAACCCCACTGGAACGTCGCGTTGCTCCACCCCACAAAGGCTCATCCGCGTCGTTACTGGGTGCAGGTCGAAGGAATCCCCGCCGCCGATCGCCTCGCGCGCCTTACCCATGGGGTCGTCATTCAAGGCCGAAAAACCCTCCCCTGCCGGGCCTGGCTTCTCGATCCGCAACCCACCGTTCCTCCGCGCACGCCCCCCATTCGCCTACGAATGACCGTGCCGGATGCCTGGATCGCCCTCGAACTCGTCGAAGGCCGCAATCGCCAGGTCCGCCGCATGACCGCTTCCGTCGGTCATCCGACCCTCCGCCTGATCCGGGTCCGCATCGGCGGCTTCGAACTCGGCGATCTTCCTTCTGGAACCTGGGAACGGCTGTCCCCAGCCGAAGAAGCCTCCATTCTCGAGCGTTGAGTCTCGCAACTTTCGCCCAGACCCGGTTTAGCCTAGGTTCGCTCTGATGTTCGACGGTCCAGACGTGGATGCCGCCCTGATGCTGCGTGTGCAGCAGGGCGATCTCGTCGCGTTCGAGTCGCTCGTTGGCAAGTATCGGCAACCGGTCTTCAACTTCATTCAACGCACCCTCCGCGATGCCGACGAAACCGAAGACCTTGCCCAGCAGGTCTTCGTGCAGGTCTGGAAAGCCGCTTCGCGTTACCGGGTGGCTTCCCGTTTCTCCACCTGGCTGTTCACCATCGCCCGAAACCTTTGCCTCAACGAGATCCGCCGGCGGGGACGACATCCGACCGAATCCCTGGACACACCCGTGGAGTCG
>JBBQIU010000699.1:0-2781 GCA_038325245.1 Verrucomicrobiota bacterium | reverse complement strand
GCCGAGGATCATCGAGTGGCTGTGGCAATCGACGATGCCCGGGGTGACGTGAAGCCCAGTCCCGTCGATGACGACGGTGTCCTCGGGCAATTTGGCTCGGAAATCACCCACCATCTGAATGCGCCCCCCGGAGACGAGCAGTTGCGCGTTGGTGAGGACACCCGCCGGCCCGCAGGTCCAGAGCGTGGCGTTATTGATGAGCATGTGGGGGGGTGTCGCAAGGGGGCCTCGCTGGCTGGCCGGGTCCTTCGCCAGGCGCGGGAGTGGTCCTCCTTCGTCCCGAGCGGTCCGGGTCACATTCGTCCCATCGGCCTCCGTGGTTCGATATGGCATGCCATCCACCCAGACCGCCCGCACCCGGGAGGCCGGATCAAAATAGCTTCCCTCGACGACCGTCAGGTTCGCGATGCGTCCCGCCTCCAGTGTCCCGAGCGACTGTTCGACCCCGCAAATGCGGGCCGGAATGACCGTCAAGGCGGCGAGTGCGTCGTCCTCGGTCAGACCGCGATCGAGGGCCTGACGCAGGTTCTTTCGAAACTCCTTCCGGTCGGAGAGTCCATGGGTCGTGAGCGCGATGTCCACGCCGGCGCGGCGCAGCACCGCGGGATTCTCCGGCGCCCAATCCCAGGCCCGCAGCGTGTCGAGTTGAACGCTGTCCCAGTCGCTTTCGTCGGGCAGCTTGGGAAGGGCTGGAAACGCGATGGGCACAATGAAGGGACCGCCCGAGGCGGCGACGAGATCCGGGCGGAGCCACTCCTGGCCGCTCGCAACAAAGACGCGCCGGGTGATTCCCAATTCGTCGGCGACCCGCGCCGCGCGATCATTCATCAGCACGCTCCCGGCGACCCACACGACGGTCTGGCCGCGGCGGGCGGGTTGAAGGGCGTCGAGGGCTGTGTTGAAACCCGGGCGGGGTCGGGAACCCGGGAACTGCTCGAAGTGCGCAAGGTCCGCCGCGTGATGCGCGGCATCGAAGAACGTCTGGCGAACCAGGGCGACCGATCCCATGAGGGAGTCCGGGTATTGATCCCTCGGCGGAAAGGAGCTGCCGGCCACAAACGCCACGCACAGGGCGGTGTCGGGCCGCAGGAGCGAGGCATTCGGCGTGGCGTCCCCCAGTGCGACGAGAGCCGCCTTTCCGCGAATGATTCCCTTGCCCGGAACGAACTGGGCAGCCGTGAAGCCGAGATCCCGCAGCGCTTCGACCACCTTCGTCTCAGGCGTGTACGTCGTTCCAATCCGCCGCTCCGGAGTGACCTCGCGGCTTGGAGCGCCGGGGCCGGCGGGTCCGGGATCACGAGGGTCACCGCCAACGCCGAAAAACAGACCCCGCGTCGACGCGTCGCTTGCGGTCGCACCCCGTCCCCCGTGATTCGCCGATTCCCGGGCGTCCATGCTGGTGTTGTCGTCGATGGGCATGGATACGGGAGCGGCGATGGCGTTGGCTTCGCCTGCGACGGGGACGTAGGCGTCGATAAATCCGGCGTAGAGCGTGAGGCCGGTGGAATCCCAGACACGCGCGCCGGGAGGAATGGCGGCGGACGAATCTGAGGAGACCGACGCGATGACGCCGTTGCTAATCACGAGGGTCGCGTTGGTGAGCACGAGTCCCGGGCGGGGGATGATCCGTGCACCGGTCAGCGCGTGGAGGCCCAGGGAACGGGGACGAAAACCCGGAGGATCAATTGCGGCGCCCGTGGCGGAAGGTTCTGCGATGAGGGTGAGCGAGGTGACGACGGCGAGAAACACCTGATGGAAAGGGTTTTCAAGGCGGACGTGGTCGACACCGACGGGCAAGCGGCGCACGGGGACGGACAATGCGGCGCGCAACGTTCGGCACAAGCCGAATCCCGATGAGAAACCCATTTTTCCAGGGAGAATGACGGGCAGCAGATCCTCCCTCCAAAGGGCCCAAAATGAAGCGGCAATACGACCGATCGGTGAGCGGAGATCGAACTACGGCGGGACCGATTACCCGTACACCGGAAAGAGAGGAGACCCGCAAGCTGCCTCGAACGGGAGTACAAGGCGGGGCCAATTGTCATCCCGTTCGGTCCAAATGTCGAAAATTGACACCAGACCCCATTGCCTGCCCCATTGCCTCCCCGATTCTTCCTCCGTCTTTTCGGCTCAACACCATGGAGCTTCTCCTCGCAATGCTGCTGAAGTGTCCGTGCCGCTTTGGAGGAACCGGGCCTCTCTCGTTTCCTTCTCTGCGCTCCCTGTGTTCCCTGTGGCCTAAGTTTAAACGGGCAGGCCTCCAGACCCACGTGAATGCGACGGACTTGAGCGCCGGACGGGGAGCGATTTGCCACAAAGAACGCAGGGAACGCAGAGACTTGGAAGGACGGGATCGCCTTCCCAGGTCCACCCATCCCCCCGAAAGGCGAAAAAACGGGCGAGGCGTACTCCTGGAAATCCATCATCCCCTCCCTCAGCAATCGGTTCTCCGTATTGAAGGACGCGTCCTGTCTTCCAGAAGGCAGATGTCGACGTTTGGAGTGCGGACCGACCTTAAGTCGGGCCGCTGATGGGAGTATCAGAACCCCCGCCAGGCAAAGGCATCTGCCAGTTCGGCAACTGCCATAGCGCTCCTGCGCGACCCCCTTGCTCAAAACGGTTCCCGCAATGTCATCCAACTCGGTGCAGCGCCCGAGGTCACCACTATCCCTGAGAGCCTGTCTGAAAAGTGAGTGGGGTCCTGCGGCTAGGGATTTTGGGCGCGCCCGAGGCGGCGAGGCCGGAGCATCCCCGCAGCGGGCTGTGACGGCCGAGCCAACG
>JBBQIU010000698.1:0-2787 GCA_038325245.1 Verrucomicrobiota bacterium | reverse complement strand
GGGGCAGGCGAGGATGGAAGAGACGGCGGGGCCGATGGCGTGTTCCTCATTGCGTGCAGGGATGAGGATGGAGAGGGCCATGGGCGATGGCCGGCTCCTGGGGAGTCGGCGGTAGAAGGGCAGGTTGGCCAGGAAGAGGGCCGCGGGGAGGAGGGCAAGGGCGAGGGCGAACAGGCCCAGGGCATGGGCCACGGAGGGAGGGATCATAGGCGTCCGTGTTTGGGATCGAAAGGTTGCCGGCGGAGGGCGGACCGCACGCGACGCCAGGTGTCATAGACACCCCCGACCCCGGTCTTGCCGTGGAGCAGGTGCAGGAAGGTGTCTGGATGACGAAGGCGCGCGGCCTCGCCGAGGGATTGCAAGGCCGACTCGAGGCGTTGCTCGAGCAGGCGCGTCCACGCGTCGGGTTCGCGCTGATGGGCGGTGGAGGCGTGCACCTCGATGGGTTCGCCGAAGTGAAGGAGGATTTCCGGCAGGCGCTCGTGCCAGAACGTGTACTCGATGGCGAGAGGGACGAACTGGATGCGGGTGGGGCGCGGGTGGACGAGGGAGGCGGTGCGGCCGATGCGGGAGGCGAGCAGTCCCAGTCCGTTCTTGAAGTGGACAGGGCGTTCACGGACGTCGGTGAAGCGTCCCTGGGGGGTGACCCATAGGAGGTTCCAGGGCTGACCGAGAACTTCGTTGGCGACACGAAAGAATTGGGCGGCGCCGCGCGGCGTGTCGGCTTCGACGCCGAAGAATCCGAGGCGCTTAAAGAAGGCGTATTTTTCGATGGCCCTGGCATCGATGGGGGCGTAGCCGCGGTGGCGTGCAAATAACTTCTCGGAGAGGTGCAGGCAGACGAGGGGATCCCACCAGGAGGCGTGGTTGAGGTAGACAACCTTTGGGACGGCGTTTTCGTTGTCGGGGAGCCAGCCCGTGCTGCTCACGCGGATGGAATGGAAATGGCGTCGGAGATACCAGCGCGTGTAGCGGGCGAACCAGCGCAAGAGGAAGCTGGAAACCGGCGGGATGGCAGCGGACCCCGACGGACCGCGGAGGCTGGCGCCTGGTTTGGACATGGCGGGGCCCGGCGGCATCAGGCGGCGTTGGCGAGGTGTGGGGAGGGCTCGTTGCGGGGAACGACCCGTGGCCCGATGCCATCCTGATCGAGGGCATCGGCGGCGATCCAACCGGACATGAGGACCATGGGCATTCCGGGACCGGGGTGGGCGGCGCCGCCGGCGAGGTAGAGGCCCGGAAGAGGGGATCGGTTGCTGGGTTTGAAGGCGCCGAGAAACCGGCCGTGACTCGCGAGGCCGTAGATGGCGCCATTGAGAACCTGGTAGCGATCGTGGATGTCCTGGGGGGTCAGCCAGTGCTCGGTGACAATCCGGCTTTCGAGATCCTTCATGCCCCCGGTTTCGGCGAGCTTCCGGAGGATGACACGCCGGTAGTCGGGGAGCATGCGGCTCCAATCGTGATGGGGGCGGAGGTAGGGGGTATGCACGAGCACATACAGGGCTTCGCCGCCCGGGGGAGCCACCTGAGGTTCGGTGAGCGACGGGGCGCAGACATAGGCGGTGGGGTCCGGGGCGGGTTCGCCACGGCGGTAGATGGCATCGAACTCCTCATGCGGATCGCGGGAGAACACGAAATTATGGTGCAGGAGGTGGTCGTAGCGCTTCCGGAGGCCGAGGTAGAGCACCACGCCGGAGCAGGCGGCCTCGAAGCGGCGCCCTCGGACGAAGCGTCGGGTGACCGGATGATCGGGGAGAAGGTCGGTGAAGGTGCGGACGGAATCCCGGTTCGAGACCACGGCGGAGAGGGGGACATGCTGTCCGTCGCGCAGTTCGACGCCGCAGGCGCGGTTGTCCCGGGTGAGGATGCGGCTGACGTGGGCGCGGGTCCGGATCTCAACCCCTAACTCCCCAGCGAGACGCGCGAGGGCGACAGGGACGGCGCGGGTGCCCCCGATCGGATACCAGACCCCCTCGTTGCTCTGCATGTGGGCGATGCCGCAAAGCACCGCGGGGGACTGTTCCGGCGAGGACCCGACGTACTGCGTGTAGTGATCGAGCATCTGCGCGGCGCGCGCGTCGGGAACAAACTTCCGAATTGTGGCTCCGACCGTGCTTCCCATACGCATGGCGAGGACGTCGCCGAGGACGGATGGGCTGGCGGCGGTCTTGAATTGAAACATGTCCCCGATGCCACCGATGGGCTTGTAGAAGAAGTAGCGCTCGGAGATCGCATCGAGGCGGGTCGAGAGTTTCATGAACCGGCGGTAGCCGTCGCCGGACCCGCTGCCGGGCGCATGGCGATCCAGGCTGTCGGCCATGCGATCGACGTTCTCCAGGAGTTCGAGGGATGAGCCGTCCTGGAAGAAGCAACGCCACTGCGGATCGAGGCGACGCAGGTCGAGGTAATCCTCGAGGTTGCGCCCGGCCTCGTCGAAGACGCGCCGCAGGACGGACGGTAGCGTGAGGATCGTGGGCCCCATGTCGAAGCGGAAACCGTCCTGTTCAAGCACGGCGGCCTTGCCACCGATCCAATCGTTGGACTCAAAGAGGATCACGGGGTACCCGCGGGCGCCGAGCGTGCAGGCGGCGGCGAGGCCGGCGAGACCGCCGCCGATGACGCCGATGGGATGTTCAGAGTTGGAGTTCATGAGCGTTCAGAGGAGTTGGGATGGGATTCACGGACCGGTTTGCGCTTTGCCCCCACTCGGCGCATGGCGAGTCGGGCCGTGTGCAGCATCGCGAGCAGACGACGGCCTACCGATGCGCCATGCGAGGCTCGGAGGGC
>JBBQIU010000697.1:0-2795 GCA_038325245.1 Verrucomicrobiota bacterium | reverse complement strand
GTCCTGGGGCAACGTCTCAGGCCCGTCCACCTGGGTCACCGTCGCGCCCATCGCGATCGTCCCCAATTCCCATTTCGAACAGGCAAACCTCGACATCCGCGAGTCACGAATCCACGAGGTCACCAGCCCGGAACTCACCCTCCGAAACGCGATCTTCGGCTATGACGGCGATCTCGCGAGCCCCGACGAATTGTTCGTGTACGCCACCCCGGCCGAGGCCGCCCTGCTGGAAAACAGGCGCCTTTTTCTCCGTGCCTCCGATGGTCGTTCGGCGTTCGTTACCGTCGTCACGACCGATCCGTCGGCCCCCACCTACACCCGGATGGTCCGGATCACGCTCGACCAGGTGCCCGAAGACTTCCAACGCCAGGACTTCAACGAATGGGCTCCGGTCGTCGACGTCTTTGGAAACCTCGTGGACGTGACGCAGGGCAAGCCCGAAAAAGAGGTCGCACTCGGGAACGGCGACGCGCGCCAGGTCTTCCAATCCTTCAAGCTGCCCGGATCGCCGCTGACCTACCTGCTCGAACCGACCGCCACGCCGTCGCACGTGCCCGAACTCACGATCTTCGTGAGCGGCCGGGAATGGAAGCGGGTGGATGCCCTCTTCGGCCAGGGTCCGACCGACCCGGTCTACATCGTTCGCGAGGACCCGGCCGGCATCAGTTATGTGCAGTTCGGCGATGGCACCATGGGCGCCCGCCTGCCGTCGGGGATTCGCAATGTCGTCGCCCGTTTCCGCACCGGCAGCGGCGCCTTGGGACCGATCAAGCCGGGCGCGAAACCCTCCGCCGGCGCGCGCCTGGACAAACTCGACACCCTCACCCTGGCGGGGGAAGTGACCGGCGGCGCCGCCGCCGAGGATGGCGGCAAGGCGCGACTCGCCGCTCCCGGCAAACTTCAGGGGCTCGGACGTCTGGTCAGCATCCAGGACTACGAGAGCGAGACCCTGGAGATCGCGGGCGTTCGCGCCGTGTCCGCGGCCTGGGAGATCCTCGACGGAACGCCGGCAATCCAGCTCATCGTGTTGCTGGAAAAGGCCCGGCAGTCGGACCTTCAATTCGCCGCCGTCGAAGCCGTGATCCGTAGCGCGGACCGGGCTCGGGGCCCGCAACGACATCCCATCCGTGTCACGCAGGGCGAGTTGCGCTACGCCTATCTGACGCTGACGTACGCCCCCGATCCGGCGGTCATCCCGGGCGATGTCGAAGCCAGGGTCCGTGCCGCCCTCGGGTTGACCGATGACGAAACCAACGAAGCCGCCGGTGTCTTCGGTATCCGCCGACGCCGTCTCGGCCAGAAGGAATACGCCACGCGCATCGAAGGCGCGGTCCAGAACGTCGCCGGCGTCCTCTGGTGCCGCGTGGAATGCCTTGGGCTGCTCGACCCGGCCGACGATCCGACCACGCTCGAAGTTCCCGCGTCACCGGCGTCCTTGGAACAACTCGCGTGCCAGCCGCACGAGTTGCTTCAGCTCCACAACCTTCACCTCACGCTGCTGCCTTCCTCCCCATGAACCAACCAAGCGAACCTGTCTCGTCACCCTCGAAGCCCGCTGGGCTATTTCCCCGTCTCCCGCTCGCGGGAGAGGGCCGGGGTGATGGCAGCCGTTCGTTCCGCGGTTCATGGTCCCAATGCCCGGTTCGCGAAACGTGGTCGCTCCCGATGAACCGACGATTCCCAGATCCCTCTTCCGCCGGAGCGAAGCGGAAGTGGAAGAGGGTGGTTCCGCGAATGCGGAACCGGGTGAGGGCTCTCCCTCCGGTTCATGGTCCCAATACGTGTCCAAATTCTGGAGAACCTTCCTCTCCATGAACCTTCCCACCGATCAACGCACCCCGTTCTTCGAGCGGCTCCCGGAGATCTACAGGATCCGCGACGCGGAGCAGTTCCCGCCCGATCAACTGCGGGCGTACCTGCGCGCCTTCGAGCACGCCTTCGGTGCGATCCATGAAAACATCGAGGCGCTGTACCACGACCTCTTCATCGACACGTGCGACGACTGGGTCATTCCGTACCTGGCCGACCTCCTGGGAACCACCCACCTGCAGGGAGAGGCCCGCACCTTGCGCGCGGACGTCGCGGACACGATCGCCCTCCGTCGGCGCAAGGGCACCCTTTCGGTTCTTGAGCGGCTTACAGCCAATCTCACCGGCTGGGCGGCGCGCGCGGTCGAGTTGCGCGAAAACCTGGTCTGGACGCAGCACCTGAACCACCAACGTCCCGACGCCGGCGGCTTGCCACCCTACGCCAACCGCGCGCTCACCCGATTCTCGGTCCCCCGCGGAGGGACCATGCCCGTTCGGGATCCCGCGATGCTCAGCCTCCTCGGGACCCCGTTTTCAAGCTTCGCCCACACCGTCGACGTCAAACCCGCGTTCACGGGCAGCCTGCATTACAATCTGCCGAACCTGGCCCTCTTCCTTTGGCGCCTCGCCGCCTACCGCCTTCGCACCGGTCGCCCCATCTTCCGAAATCCCCTGCCCCTCGGACCCATCCCCGGCGCGGGGGCCGGCGAGGCGCCCTTCGGAGCGCGGTTCGACTTTCACCCGCTGGGCCGTCCGGTCCGCCTATTCAACACCTACCGCGCGGATCCGTTCGCGACGCCCTCCCGGCTCGCGGCGATGGACGAGGTCCCCGGCCCGATTCCGGACGCGCGGCTGACCTCCGGGTCCGCGGCGGGCAATCCTGGCGATTACGTGGACGTGGACCTCTACACGCCGGCGCCTCCGCCCGCCGTGCCAACCTTGCTGGACCTCGGCGAAGCCGGCATCCAGTTGTTCCTCCCGCAGGCC
>JBBQIU010000696.1:0-2797 GCA_038325245.1 Verrucomicrobiota bacterium | reverse complement strand
GCAGACGAGAACAAGCGGATCGACCAGCCGATCGGGGTGATCGCGATCGATTCGATCTTCTCGCCGGTGACGCGTGTGCGTTACAGCGTCGAGTCCGCGCGGGTGGGTCAGCGCACCGATTACGACAAGCTCCTTTTGGAGATCTGGACGGACGGTCGTCTGACGCCCCAGGATGCGCTGCTTCAATCAAGTTCGATTCTGAAGAAGCATCTCGAGCCGTTCTACAGCTACGACGAGAACGCCGTTCAGTTCGAGGAGGAACGCGGCAAGGAGGACGAGGAGCGGGAGAAGTTCAAGAAGCTCCTGACGATGTCGGTCAACGAGATCGAGTTGTCGGTCCGCGCGGCGAACTGCCTGAACAATGCGAACATCACGACGGTCGGCCAGTTGGCGATGAAGACCGAGAGCGAGATGTTGAAGTATCGGAATTTCGGGAAGAAATCCCTCAACGAGATCAAGGACAAGCTTACGGCGCTGGGGCTGTCGCTCGGGATGAACATCGATCCCGTATTGCTAGAGGCGCCCAAGGAAGAGCCCATCACCGTCTAGGCCATGCGTCACCTCAAGAAAACCGCCAAGCTGGGGCGGACCTCGGAACATCGGAATCGGATGCTCACGAATCTCGTGAGCAGCCTGATCAAGCACCGGCGAATTCAGACGACCCTCGCCAAGGCGAAGGCGGCCCAGCGGGTCGCCGAGCGGATGCTCACGCTGGGCAAGCGGGGCAATGCGGCGGCGGCGGCGGCCAATTCCGCGGACGAGAAGGGCAAGGTCGACAAGCTGGCTGAGAACGTGCACTGCCGGCGCCTTGTCGCCGCGCGCCTTCATCAGCAGCCTCGCTCGCTGTTCGGCAGCAAGGCCGAACGCCTCAAGTGGCGTGAGAGCGAGGACGTTGTCCACATCCTGTTCGACAAGATCGCTCCCGCCTACCGCGACCGCTCCGGCGGCTACACGCGCATTCTGAAGATTGCGGCGCTGCGTCGGGGTGATGCCGGACAGTTGGCGATACTCGAGTGGGTGGATCTTCCGGCCGAAGTCGCAGGCGCATCGGGCGGGGTCACTCCGGCCGCCGATGCCGGTACGACGAAGTCCGACGAAGGCTCGAAGAGCTGAAGTTCGGGTCGAGTTGCGGGGTCCATGGCTGTGCGCCGATGGATTCTCCCTCGGAATTTGAAGCCCCGGTTTTTGACCGGGGCTTTTTTATTTTTCAGTCGGGTATCCCTTTTTCGGACGTGCTGGGAATTCGCGCTTGGTTTCGAGCTTCGATGTCTCTAGTCACGCAGGGATCGCATGAACCCCTCCAAGCCTTCCCAAGCGGGTCCGTGGTGGCGAGCGCTGAACCGGTACCACTGGTTCGTGTTTTCGATGGCGAGTCTGGCATGGTTATTCGATTGCCTGGACCAGCAGCTTTTCATCCTGGCACGGCCTGCGGCGATGAAGGCGCTGTTGCCGCCCGGGTGGGATCCGAACCTGTACGGGGGTTACGCGACGGCCATTTTTGTAGCTGGATGGGCAACAGGCGGACTTTTCTTCGGGGCGATCGGCGACAAGGTAGGCCGGGCACGGATGCTCACCGTAACGGTGTTGATGTATTCCCTTTTCACCGGGCTCTCAGCGTTGTCGCAAGGTTGGATTGATTTCGCGATCTACCGTTTCATCACGGGCCTGGGCGTGGGAGGGGTCTTTGGGCTGGCGGTGGCGTTGATTGCCGATGCGTTGCCCGACGAGTCGCGTTCCGGGGCCCTGGGTATGCTCCAGGCGCTCTCCGCGGTTGGGAACGTGACGGCGGGACTCATCAGCATGGGCGTGGGTCATTTGGTTTCGACGAACAAGCTTTCCGCGGAGTGGTCTTGGAAACTGATGTTTCTGATCGGGGCGGTACCGGCGTTTCTTTGTGTGTTTCTGCAATGGCGCCTCAAGGAGCCGGAGAAATGGGTCAAGGCGCGGGAGGAGGGGCGCCGTACGGGGGTGGCGTTTGGCTCCTACCGGTCCCTGTTTGGCGAGGCGCGATGGCGAAAGCCGGCGCTGTTCGGGATGATGCTGTGCGTGGCGGGTGTGATCGGGCTTTGGGGTATCGGATTCTTTGCTCCCGAATTGGTGGGACCGGTTATCGAGCGTTCGCTCCGGGAACAGAATCTGCCGCCCGAACAGATCGCGGGAGCGCGGGGCATCTGGATCGGGATCAACTCGATCGTTTTCAATATCGGCGCCTTTGTGGGAATGATCCTGATGACCCGAATGGCGCAACAGTATGGACGGCGGCCGGCCTTCTTTGTGGCCTTCCTGGCGGCGATGTTCGCGACCGCGGGATACTTTCAGTTCTTCAACGGGAAGGGGGACATCTGGATGAGTGCCATCATGGGCGCCTGTCAGCTCGCGCTGTTTGCCGGGTTCGCCATCTACCTGCCGGAGCTGTTCCCCACGCGCTTGCGCAGCACGGGAACCAGTTTCTGCTACAACGTCGGCCGCTTCCTCGCGGCAAGCGGGCCGTTCACGCTGGGCAAACTTCAGGGCGCTCTGAAGGCTGGGTCCACGACGCCGGATGCCCAGATCGAGGCGTTCCGAACTGCCGCGACCTACATGAGTGCGATTTTTCTGGTGGGCTTGGTGGCGCTCATCTTCCTGCCGGAGACCAAGGGAAAGCCGCTGCCGGAGGGCTGACCGTCACGTCGAGCACGCCGTCACGAATGCCCGGAAGATCCGGGCATGAACCGGATGCCGGTCATAAAGACGTTCCGGGTGGAACTGGACCGAAAGCAGGAACGGAAGCGACATCCGCTCCGGTCTGGCTTCGAGA
>JBBQIU010000695.1:0-2807 GCA_038325245.1 Verrucomicrobiota bacterium | reverse complement strand
GACCGAAACGGAGGAGAAAACTCCGACGCACGCCCACAGAATCAGGGTGACGATACCCGTCAGGAACTGGATCCATAGCCGCTCTGTCCATCGTCCCCTGCTGCCGTGCCGCTTGAATCCCTTTAACCCGGTCCTCACGGCGCCCCTCCGTTTCCGGAAAGCCCCGGGAGCCCAAAGGGCTGAAGGACCAGGTCGCCGGACGTGGCCGGCGAATAGTTGTAATCCTTGACGTACTGTTCCATGAAGACGCGGATCGAATCCGGCACGGCGTTGCTCAGGCTCTCCGGCATCGATGGATGCCACGACATCTGACTCACCGGCGGATAGTCGAAGAGCGTGACTGCACAGGTGACCTGATCGCTGAAGGGCACCGACGGACTCAGCCGGACCCTTACCCCGACCTTTCCCCCGTCGGGTTGGACGACCTCATACTGGGCCCGCAGGAGTGAACCATCCCCCGGAAGCATCTCACCCCATCTCGCCGGCAGAACAACCCGTTGAAGCGCCGGGTTCGCATCGATCCTTCGCGCGACAGGAATCCCAGCGAGGAACCGCGTCTGCAGGCGACCGAGGTTCTGGGAATTCTCAAATACAGTTCGAAGCTTCCCCAGAAGTTCGTCCCGGAACCGGGCCTCCTCCTGCGTCGGCTGCTCGAGGTCATTCGCGGCATACAACGGTTCTCGGACCAGCAGGGTCGCCGGGTGACCCGGCCCCATCTTCTCGAATTGCAAGACGACGGCGGGGATCACCGAGGAACCCTCCGCCAGCATGGTCCCCTTCAGCGTCCAGGAGGGATCCCCCGCTGCCGGAGGGTTGGTGAGCGCGCGCCACTCCACGTAACTCAATTCCGCGGCGCACAGCTCCCCAATCCGCCGTGCCGCGTCCGCCTGGAGCCCGTCCAGGCGCGGGCCCATGGTTTCAACGAACGCCGGGGCGGTGATGGCGAAGCGTATTCCCACCGCCGGCCGCGCGACCTGCGCGGCAGAACCGCGGTCGAGGAGTACCGCCACAAGAATCGTCCCCGGAAGGAGCCACCCGATCCCGCGAGGCAGGGTTGTTGGTCGTTTCATCGGATTCTATCAATAAGGATGGTTCGGATGCTGTTGGTGCCGTCCAGGACCGAGTGCGCCAGGCGCTCTCCCTCAGGCCGGGTTTTCGTCGTCAGTTGAAAGGAGATCCCGTCCAGGGAAGACCCCGGGTCCCAGCCTGCCACAACCCGATCATCCATCCAGATCGGCACAAAGGCGCGCGCGCGTTCCTCCGGCAAGGCCAGATGACCTTTCGCCCATTCACCCAACTGATCCCGACGCCGGTCCGCGGACTCGCGCGCGAGTCCCGTTTCGACGTCGTTTGCGCCGGCGCCCAGGTAGATCGCCTGGCGTCGCAGATCGGTGACCCGGAAGACATCGCCTCCCGAATGGATCTCCAAGTCAAAAGGAAGAATCACGTCGCCACCCGGCTTCCCCAATCCCTGGACCAGCCGGCTTCCAGGCAACAGGCGCAACACCCGCACCTCCCGGGGCGCAAAATGATCGGGAACCCGGATTCGGTGACGCGAACCGGGACCTAAACGGACCGGTATCGCCACGCGATCTCCCTCCGGGACGAGGTGTATCTCGGCTGGCTGCCCGAACCGGAAAAAGAAAAGACGCGAAGCGACCGGCCGATCCCGGTCGAGCGCCGCAGATTTCCAGAGAGCCTCCCCCTTTGGTGACCGGACCTCCACGGCGAGGGGTTCCCCCGTGGCCGGTGCACCCGACGCGTCGAGATGCACCGACGATGTCACCGCCAGACATCCCCCCGCGACAGCCAGGGCGCCGATCAATCCCTGGGTCGAGCGCGGACTCGCCAGCAGGCGGCGGGGCAGATTCTTGATCTCCTCCTCAGCCCCCCATTTGAAATAGCCGTACGCCAATCGGAGCAGCGTCAGAATCGTCACGGATCCCCCCACCGCAACGTGCGCGAGTCGCATGTGCAGATGTCGAAAGTACCAGAAGGCCACGGCACCAAGGACCACCAGAAGCAACAGAAGATTGACGAGGTAACGCGTCCGGTTGGTCCGCGTCTTCTGGCGTTGAGCGTCGGCGCCCCATTGCCTTCGGATCGCCCGGACAAGGTCGTCGACCCCCTCGTCCACCGACTGGTTCCGTAGGTCGACCCACGTCAACTGTTCGAGGAAGCCACTCGGCGGCTCACTCCCCGGCAGGAGAGCCGGCACCACAGGAAACCGCGAATCCTTGTCCTGCCGCCGCAACGCCACATCCACTTCACGGCTCTGAACCTCGCCCACCCCGGAGGGGCCGAGCATCACCACGACGGCCCCGCAGGACCCCAGCACCCGCTCCAGTTCCGGACGCCACCGCTGTCCCGGTGCCAGATCCCAACGGTCGAGAAATGGCTTCATGCCTCGATCCGCCAACCGCGCCGCCACCTCTTCCACCCCCGCGTGATCCTTCGAATTGTAACTGAGGAACACATCCACACCGCGGACTTCTGCAACCGCTCCCGCCCCCGGGGTCGCCGTAGCCTCCGTCGGTCGCGGCTTGCTTTGGGTCGTGTCCTTCGAATTCTCCATGGCCGGCCTGTCTGGGTTACTCCCATATACGCGAATCCGCCGGGGGCAGCCAGCGCCTTTCCAAACAGAGCGCGCTTCTCACCACGACGCATCTCGCCACGCTTGCATTTCCCCTTCGGTTCGGTGTCCGTTGCTTCCATGTCTTTGCCCGAGCGGCTCTACCTTGGTTGGCGCCAATCCGGAGAGCCTCAGCTCCGCCTCGAAGAGTCCCTCCGCCAAGGCGCCCCCCCCG
>JBBQIU010000694.1:0-2808 GCA_038325245.1 Verrucomicrobiota bacterium | reverse complement strand
TGTCGCGGGGTTGTCCGCTGGACCTGCATCCACGGGTTTTTGCGACACGAATGGCGGGAAGATGAAGGACTTCTGGGGTGTTGGGAAGGCAACGAAGCCCATGCTTCCCTTCATCGCCATCCCCACCACGGCGGGAACGGGCAGCGAGTGTCAGTCTGCGGCATTGATCGCCGACGCGGCCACGCACATGAAGATGGCCTGCCTGGATCCGAAGGTGGCGGCATTTGTCGCCATTCTTGACCCTGAATTGACCGTTTCCCAACCCCCGCGCGTCACCGCGTGCACAGGTATTGATGCGATCGCCCACGCCGTCGAGACGGCGGTGACGACGAAACGGAACTCGATGTCGTCGATGTATTCGCGAGAGGCATTTCGACTTCTCGTCCCGAGCCTGCCGCAAGTGCTTGCAGACCCCTCCGATCTGGAAGCACGAGGGAAGATGCTGCTGGGTGCGGCCCTGGCGGGATTGGCGATTGAGAACAGCATGCTGGGAGCCGCTCATTCTGCGGCGAACCCATTGACGGCTCGATTCGGCGTGGTTCACGGGGTGGCGGTGGGCCTTATGCTTCCGCACATTGTGAGGTTCAATGCCTCATGCCCGAAGGTGCGGGACGCCTATGCAGAACTGGCGTCCGCCGCGCGCTTGTGGGGGGCGGGCGTGACCCCGGAGGGCGCGGTGAGAGTTCTCATCGCCCGTCTCGAGCAGTTGCTGGACGTGGCTGGAATCCCTCGATCACTGGTTCTGGCCGGCGTTGAGGCAGATGTGGTTCCACTCCTGGCACGGGAGGCCGAGCGGCAGTGGACTGCCCATTTCAACCCGGTGCCTGTCGTGGCTGCGGATTTCGAGCGTCTTTACGGGGCGGCGATGGTGGAGAGGCCTGCGCATTGAGCAAGTTTTTCAAAAATTTCCTGTAAGGATTTCACGCCTGCTCGCGTTATCCGGGCAGGATGGAGCCCAAAAGGGATCGCGACGCACGAGCGCTGGATATAGGGATGCCGGCCGCATGGATTTCCCCATGGAGGTGGGGAAGCAGGGGCACCGGGAGCGGGGGTCAAGTGATGGTTCCCGCTCCCGGAATCCGCGATGAAGTCCAAGTTGGGGTCGCAGCGTGCGTGTGACATTGGTCATTCCGATGGTGGGATGCAGCGACAGCGTTCGGGAGCGGTGTTTGCCTTGGATCGAACGCGTTTCCGAGTTGCCAGATTGGGAGTGGGACATCGTGGTCGTGGAAGAGGGATCAAGCCCGAAGGCATTCGCCTCAAGAAACTCCGGGCCGTTTGAGTCGTACCCGGCCCGCCGGGTGAGGGTCTCCAAGCCTGGGAGAGGACGGGCATTAAGGGATGTCTGGATGGCGAGTGCCGCCGATTTTTTGGCGTGCGCGGATCAAGAGTTGCGGATGGATCCCCGTGAGCTTCCATCAATCCTTTCACCCCTGCGGAATGGCGAGGCGGATCTGGTCAGTGGATCCCGCCAGCGGCTGAGTCGGCGGGGATTCTATGACCTGGCCGTGCAGTGGCGCTGGCTTGCTGGGGAGGCACTGATCCGCTGGATCACCGGATCCACTTTGCGAGATCACCGATCGGGCGTGGTGGCCATTGCGGCGGTGGCGGCACGCGGGTTGGCGCCTCACGTGCGGAACACACGTGAGTTTTTTGAGATGGAACTGATGTTGTTGGCGCAATGGCAGGGGTGGCGGGTTCGGGAGTTTCCGTTGCTGCCCCTTGTGCCGTCGAGGGTTCGGCCCGTGATGCCGGGAGAATTCGCCCGCGTCCTTCGAAGTCTTTGGTGCCGACGAAAACGCCGACTCCGCTAGAGGCGTGCGGTTATTGGAGGGCCAGGGCCGTGGAGCGTTGTGGAGTCGTCGGAATTTGGCTTGTGGCCGGTGCGGTGGCGCTCCTAGTTTGACGGCGGCGAGAGCAACCCAGGACCGAGTAGGCGCCAGTATTGGGGGTCCGGCTCTGCGGCGGCGTTTGTATGATGCGTCTGTATCAGTTCGCGTGGAGCCCCTATTGCCTGGATTTGAAGGGCATCCTCAAAGCCGGAAGGGTTCGTTTTGAGTTGGTGGGAATTCCATTGGGGGATCGCTCGGAGATCTGGCGCCTGACGAAGGAACGATACTATCAGCTTCCCCTGCTCAAGGACGGACGGAACGTTCTCTTCGAGACCCACGCGGACTCCCAGGTCCTGGCGAAGTATGTGGACGAGCGGTTCGGTCTTGGGCTGTTTCCCCGGGAATTGGATGGGGTTCAGCCGCTGGTATGGCGCTACTTCGAGAATGACGTCGAAGATGTGTCGTTTCGGTTAAACGACATTTATTGGAGGGAGTTCGTGCCAAAAAAGGAGCAGTGTGGGTTTGTTCGCCACAAGGAGCGCCGGTATGGACGGGGTTGCCTCGAGGATTGGAAGGCGAAGGAATCGATGCTCCGTGAGGACTTGGAACGGCTGCTTCAGATTCCCGAGGAAATGTTGGCGACGCGTCTGTTCCTGCTGGGCGACCGCCCGGTATTTGCGGACTTCTGCCTCCTGGGAATGCTCTCCAACCTGCTTTATTCGGGGCACCAGAAGTTACCGGTATCCCGGCCGCGGTTGTGCGATTGGTACGACCGGATAACTCGGGTCCAGTTGTCGAAACGCGCGTGAAAAAGAACTATCTCCTCGATACCAATGTCCTGCTCCATGACCCCAATTGTCTCGTCAGTTTTCAGGACAACAACGTCCTGATCCCGATCGAAGTCATCGAGGAGATCGATCGGTTCAAACGCGAGTCCACGGAGCTCGGACGGAACGCGAGGACGGTTTCCCGGCTG
>JBBQIU010000693.1:0-2813 GCA_038325245.1 Verrucomicrobiota bacterium | reverse complement strand
CCATTTCGATTTCCCTCCCGGCGTGACCCTCCCTCCGGGCGCCCACGCGGTCGTCGTTCGCTTCGACCCGTCCGGCGTCGAGGCGGTCGCTTTCCGTGCCCGACGCAATGTCCCGCCCACCGCCGCGCTGTTCGGTCCCTTCACCGGCCGCCTCGCCAACGAAGGTGAAGTCGTGAGACTCGAGCGACCCGATCGCCCCCGGACCGCTCCCGCTTTCGATGCGGGCTTTGTACCGTACCTGCTCGTCGAACTCGTCGAGTATCTCAACGGCCCCGCGTGGCCTATGTGGCCCTCGGGCACCGTCGCTTCAGAGGCGTCCCTCCAACGACGCCGTTCCGCCGAATACGCCAACGACCCAGCCAACTGGATCGCCGGCCCCCCTTCCCCCGGCGCCGCCACCCAACCCCCTCTCACCGACGCAGACTTCGACGGCATGCCCAGCGACTGGGAAACCGCCCACGGTCTCAATCCACTGGATTCCACAGACGCAGACCTCGATCTCGACGGCGATGGTCTCTCCAACCACTCCGAATTTTTCGCCGGCACGAACCCGAAGGATCCATCAAGCGCCCTCGCCATGACGCTCTCCGTGGAACCGAGTGCCGGTGCCGTCGTGCGCTTTCAAGCCGTCGCCCACCGATCCTATTCCCTCCTCCAACGCGATGACGCGGCCATCGGCCCCTGGCGCAAGGTCGCCGATCTCCCCGCCGATTCGACCGACCGTAATGCCGCCGTCCCCCTTGGACTTCCCACTGATTCAGCCGGGTTCCTAAAGCTGGTGACCCCTGCACACTTCGGCGACGCTTTCGCCCCATGAATCGAATCCTCGCCCTCTACGATTCACGGTCCGGCAACACGGCGAAAATGGCCGGATTCATCGCCGAAGGCGCTCTTACCATCACGGACACCGAGGTCCGCGTCCGGTCCGTCGACGAAGCCAAGCCCGAGGATCCGAAGGACGCGTCCTGAACCCCATCGCCGCCGCAACTCTACCCATGAACCGACCATTCCCGGCTCCCTCTCCCGCCGGAGCGAAGCGCAGGTGGGAGAGGGTGGTTCCGCGCATGCGGAACCGGGTGAGGGCTCTCCCCCCGGTTCATGGCCGCAATGCGTGTCCAATTCTTGGAAAACGTCGCTAACCATGAACGTCTCTCCCACGACACGGGGGTTGCACCCCTGCCTGTCCCGCTTAGCTTGTCCTTCACGCATGAAGAAGATCCTCCTCCTCGCCCTGGTTCTCGGCGCCGGCCTCGCCCTCCTCCTGGGCCTGGGAGCCGTCGGCCTCTACAACGGCCTCGTCCGCTCTTCCCAGGAGGTCGAAAAACAATGGGCCCAGGTCGAGAACGTTTACCAGCGTCGCGCCGACCTGATCCCCAATCTCGTCAACACGGTCTCGGGCGCCGCCAACTTCGAACGCTCCACCCTTCAGGAAATCACCACCGCCCGCGCCTCCGTCGGCCAGGTCAAACTCGCCCCAGGTCAGGCCCCCACTGACCCCGCCGCACTCGCCCAGTTTCAGCAGGCCCAGGATTCCCTCTCGGGCGCCCTCTCCCGTCTGCTCGTCGTCGCCGAACGGTACCCCGACCTCAAGGCCAGCGCCGGCTTCCGCGATCTCCAGGTCCAACTCGAGGGTTCCGAAAACCGGATCACGGTCGAACGACAGCGCTTCAACGAAGCCGTCCAAGGCTACAATACCCGCGTCAAAACTTTCCCCGGCAGCCTGTTCGCCGGCCTCTTCGGCTTCACAGCAAAGCCCTACTTCACCGCCATACCTGGCGCTGAAACCCCGCCCACCGTGGATTTCAATTTCGGCCCGAACACCAACCGCTGAACGGCATTCCCGACACCGTCGTCACATCGCGAAAAACCGTAACCGCCCTACGCCGCCTTTTCACCCATGCGCGTGACCCATTTCACAACGCCTTTCTCACGCCTCGGCGTTCTCGTTCCGTGGGTCGTAGCATTCCTGGCCGCGGCGGCACTGAATCTTCCCCTTCTCGCCGCCACCCCCCATCCACCCGCCCCCACACGCCACGTCACGGACTTCGCCCGCGTCCTCTCCCCGGAAACTGTCTCGGCGCTCAACCATGAACTCGAAGCATTCGAACGCGCCACCTCTTCCCAGATCGTCGCCGCCGTCTTCAAGTCGCTGCCCGCCGGCGAGGTCCTCGAAGATCACGTCACCGCCCTCTACAAGCATTGGAAGATTGGCCTCAAGAAGCAGAACAACGGCGCCCTTCTGGCCATCTTCACCGACGACCGCACCATTCGAATCGAGGTGGGCTATGGCCTCGAAGCCGCTATCCCCGACGCCCTGGCCAAACGGATCATCGATGGCGAGATCGTGCCCGCTTTCCGAAGCCAGCGCTTCGACGAAGGCGTCACCCAGGGCGTCACGGCCCTGATGGCCGCCGCACGCGGCGAGTATCAGGGAACAGGGCGCACCGTCGCCGACGGCAGCCGGCGGGGAGTTCCTGTGGGCTGGTTCGTCCCGATCGTCCTGGCCATCGTCGTTCTGCAGATTGTTGCCAAGGCCCGTCGGGGAGGCGGCGTCGTCCTTGATCGTCATGGTCGCCGCATCTTCCGACCCGCGACAATGGGCGGTTGGCGGATGGGCGGTGGCGGCTTTTCCGGTGGAGGCGGCGGCGGATTCCGGGGTGGTGGTGGCTTCTCCGGTGGTGGCGGTGCGAGCGGACGCTGGTGATCTTCCTACCCATGAACCGACCATTCCCAGATCCCTCTCCCTCCGCAGCGAAGCGGAGGTGGGAGAGGGTGGTTTCGCGCCTGCGGAACCGGGTGAGGGCTCTCCCCCC
>JBBQIU010000692.1:0-2817 GCA_038325245.1 Verrucomicrobiota bacterium | reverse complement strand
CTCCATGGAGCGTCTCCTCGCAATGCCGCTGAAGTGTCCGTGCCGCTTCGGAGGAACCGGGCCTCTCTCGTTTCTTTCTCTGCGCTCTCTGCGTTCCCTGTGGCCTAAGTCCAAACGGGCAGGCCTCCAGGCCCACGTGAATGCGACGGACATGAGCGCCGGACGGGGAGGGATCTGCCACAAAGAACGCAGGGAACGCAGAGTCTTGGAAGGACGGGATCGCCTTCCCAGGTCCACGCATCCCCCCGAAGGTCGAAAAAACGGGCGAGGCGTACTCCTTGGAATCCATCATCCCCTTCCTCCGCAATCGGCTATCCGTATTGAAGGACGCGTCCTGAAAAAGCGCGCTTTTCAAACCCTCCACTGAACGTGGATTCCTTAAGAACCCGTCTAAGAATTGGAAGGGGCCCCGCGAATTCTCAAACAGGCTCTCAGGGCAGATGCTTCCCTCGTCCGTTGCTTCACGCGTTGCTCCAGACCCGGTTTCCGACCACGGTCCTCCACCGCGTACTGTCACCAAACCCATGCCCCCCGTCACAACCGAATCCGGCCACCCCCGAGGCCTCTACACCCTCTTCTTCACCGAGATGTGGGAGCGCCTCAGCTACTACGGCATGCGGGCCCTGCTCGTTCTGTTCATGGTGGACGAAGTCCGCCGGGGCGGTCTGGGGCTGACCGACGAGGTCGCGACCGCCATCTACGGGCTCTATACCGCCGGTGTCTATCTCGCCGCCCTGCCAGGCGGCTGGATCGCGGACCGCCTCCTCGGCGCCCAACGCGCGGTGTGGCTGGGCGGCGTCGTCATCGCCATCGGCCACTTCGCACTCGCCCTTCCCGGTACCACGACGTTCTTCTTGGGCCTCGCCCTGGTCGTGATCGGGACCGGCCTGCTCAAACCCAACGTCAGCACCCTCGTCGGCGAACTCTACCCGGAAGGCGGCGCGCGACGCGACGCTGGCTTCACCCTGTTCTACATGGGTATCAATGTCGGCGCCGCCATCGGCCCCCTCATCTGCAGCACCCTTGGCGAAAAGCTCAACTGGCATTATGGCTTCGCCGCCGCCGGCGTCGGAATGGTGTTCGGCCTCGTTCAATTCCAACTCACCCGCCGACATCTGGGAGCCGTGGGCCTGCCTCCCAGCCATTCCCCCCAAACTCGCCGCCGCGACATCCTCATTGCCCTTTTCGGGATTGCGACCTTGATCGCCCTCTTCGTCCTGACCGCGACAGGCGTCATCGTGGTCAACCCCGTCTGGCTTGCCCGAAGAACGGCCTTCGTAATCGTCGGAATCGCGATCGCGTGGTTCACCTGGGCCTTTCTGCTCGCCGGCCTTGTCGCCGACGAGAAACGCAAACTCGCCGTCATCGTCCTGCTCTTCCTCGCCTCCGCGATGTTTTGGGCTGGCTTCGAACAGGCCGGCTCCTCTTTGAATCTGTTCGCGGACCGTCATACCCAGCGCATCCTGCCCGGTTCGGGATTCGAGGTTCCTTCGGGCTGGTTCCAGTCCCTCAATGCCGGGTTCGTCATCCTCTTCGCACCCGCCGTGGCAGCCCTTTGGATGACGCTGAGCCGGCGCCGGATCGAAATACCGTTGGTCGGCAAGCTCGCGTTCGGCCTCATTCTCCTCGCCGCCGGCTTCCTCGTCCTCGCTGTCGGGGCGCAACGCGCCGTCCAAACCGGGCCTGTCTGGCCCAGTTGGCTGATCATTACCTATCTCCTCCATACCTGGGGCGAACTCCTCCTCAGCCCGGTCGGCCTCAGCTCCGTCACAAAACTCGCCCCGCGACGCCTCGTCGGCCAGATGATGGGCATCTGGTTCCTGGCCACCTCCCTTGGCAACCTCATCGCCGGCTTGTTCGCCGGAGAAGTCAGTGGCGACAACACTGCCGCCATGCCCATGCGTTTCCTTCAGGTCGTCGCCACCGCCGGCGGAACCGGTGTCCTGCTTCTCCTCGTCGCCCGCCCCATCCAACGCCTCCTCGGCAATGTCCGATGAATCGCGGGTAGGATTTGGCTTCGAATCATTCTCACGCCACTCTGTGGCTCAACCGCCCATGAAGGCCGCCCCACGCCATTCCATGAACCGAAGCCTTTGCCCGGGCAGCGCAGCCACTCTTGGACGCCGGCAAGAGACGTACCTGCGCCCGTCGGATGGGAGTGTCCGCGCCCCTTTCGCGTCGTTCGCTCGGTCCAGGTCGGCATGGCTTCGCTCCCTTTCACTTCTCGCATGCACCTTGCTTGGATGGATCCGCCCGGCATCCGCTGCCGCCCCCCAGGTGCCCGATTTCTCGCGTGAAATTCTACCCATCCTCTCCGATCACTGCTTCGCCTGCCACGGCCCGGATGAGGGCTCTCGCAAGGGGGGACTTCGCCTTGACCTCCGAGAACGTGCCCTCGCACCCGGCGATAGCGGCACGCCCGCGGTCGTGCCGAACGAGCGGGACGCCAGCGAACTCTTCCGGCGCGTCACCACCCACGACGCCGACGACCTCATGCCCCCGGCCAAGGTTAAGAAACCCTTGAGCCCGGAGCAGATTGCCCGCCTGGGCCGATGGATCGATGCCGGTGCCGTCTGGGGCCAGCACTGGGCCTACGAACCACCCCGGCGTCCCGCCATCCCACTTCCATCCTCCGTCGCCCCCACAGACACCACCCGCCTGAATCCCATCGACGCCTTCGTCTTGAGCCGGCTCGAAGAGGAAGGTCTTTCCGCGTCCCCGGAGGCCTCCCTGGAAACCCTCGTCCGCCGGCTCACCCTTGACCTTACGGGACTCCCGCCCACACCCGCCGAGATCGATGCATTCGCCGCCGACACC
>JBBQIU010000691.1:0-2830 GCA_038325245.1 Verrucomicrobiota bacterium | reverse complement strand
CTCGTTTCCTTCTCTGCGCTCTCTGCGTTCCCTGTGGCTTAAGTCCAAACGGGCAGGCCTCCAGGCCCACGTGAATGCGACGGACTTGAGCGCCGGACCGGGAGGGATTGGCCACAAAGAACGCAGGGAACGCAGAGACTTGGAAGGACGGGATCGCCTTCCCAGGTCCACCCATCCCCCCGATGGGCCAAAAAACGGGCGAGGCGTACTCCTGGGAATCCATCATCCCCTTCCTCCTCAATCGGTTATCCGTATGGAAGGTCGCGTCCTGCAAGGGGTCGCGAAGTCAACAGGGTCGATACACGGCTATTCCCTTCCGAGCGGGGTGTGCTTCTGCGAAGTGACGGATTGCGCGTCGGTGGGCGTCATCCCTACCATGTTCGCGAACTTCCCGACTGGCATCGCATGAAAAATCCATGGTTTGGCGCTTCCCTTCGTGGGATCGGTGGTCTCCTGATCGGCTCGAGCCTTCAGGGCGCGGCGATGCCCGCGGTCGCCGCGCCGATCGTGATTTCCGGAAACGAAACCAAGATTGTGCTCACGTCGGGCGCCGCTCAACGCGTCGACCCGGCCGGGCCGGACTCGATCAGCATCCTGGATTTCGCGAGTTTCCCACCCGCCGTCACGCATGTGATGGATGTGCCAAACACGGTGATCGGCCCGCCCTCGAACATCGCCATCACGCCGGATGGCACCCTGGCACTGATCGCGAATTCGCTTCGGATGGACCCGGCAAGTTCGACGAACTGGTTTCCGGAATCGTTCATCCACCTCGTGGACCTCGAACGCCAGCCAGCACGGGTGATCGGGCGCGTGGCCGCGGGCGCCCAGCCCTCGGGAATGTCGATCACGCCTGACGGTCGGGTGGCGCTGGTGGCGAATCGTGCGGCGGGAACAATCTCGGTGATTGGCTTGCGCGGCAAACAGGCGGAGCCGTTGCACGAAGTGAAAGTGTGCGAGCCGGCGGAAAGCATTTCGGACGTGGCCGTGTCGCCGGACGGCAGGCAGGTACTTGCCAGTGTGCAGAAAGGGGGATACCTCGCCGTGCTGGAGCTGGCCGATGGCCGGTTAACCCTCACCGGGCGGAAGCTTTCGGTCTATGGCCAGCCGTATCGGGTGGTGATCACTCCGGACGGCTCGCTCGGCCTCGTGGCGGGAGCGGGGTATGGGAATGGCGTGGACCGGGATGCACTGACGGTGGTGGACCTCGACGCGAAGCCGATGCGGACGGTGGATCACGTGGCGCTCGGCGCGATCCCGGAGTCGATCGAGGTGAGCCCGGACGGCAGGCTGGTGGCGGCCGTCTTGATGGCCGGTTCGAATCTTGCGGCAGATCACCCCGAACACACGAAGGCCGGCCAGTTGGTCATCCTGGAGCGCCGCGGACGAACCTACCGGCAGATTTCGGAGCACGCGGTGGGGAGGATTCCGGAGGGCGTGGCATTCACATCGGACGGGAAGCACCTGGTGGTGCAATGCCATCCGGATCGGGAACTTTGGCTCTTCTCGGTCCGGGGAACCCGCGTCCGCGACACGGGGCATCGCGTGACGGTTCCGGGCTTCCCGTCCTCGCTGCGAGCGTCACCGTGAGCGGGGCGAACCCATGGCGGATTGGGGTCGTGATAGCGCTCCTGATGGGAGGATGCGCACGGAATGAACGGTCGTCGGTGGAGAAGTATCCGGAACGGTCGATCGATCTGATCGTTCCGTGGACGCCTGGCGGCGGTTCGGATCGTTTGGCGCGGTTTGTGGCGGATGCGTTGCAGCGGCGATTGGGCCAGCCGGTGGTGGTCGTGAATCGGACGGGCGGCGGCGGGGCCGTCGGCCACACGGCGGGGGCTCTGGCGGCTCCGGACGGATACACCCTTACGCTGGGGACGTTTGAATTGGGAACGATGCGCTGGATGGGGATCTCGCCCGTGAAGTGCGGGGACTTCGCCCCGGTGGCATTGCTCAATGCGGATGCGGCGGCTCTTTTCGTGCGCCACGACGCCCCGTGGAAAGACCTTCCTTCCCTGCTGGAGGCGATCCGTCGGGAGCCGGGCCGGTTGCGAATGTCCGGCACGGCCTCGGGCGGCGTGTGGGATCTGGCGCGGTCGGGCCTGATGCTAGAGGCCGGCATTTCGCCCGCCCACGTGACGTGGGTTCCTGCACCGGGTTCCGCTCCAGCGATGGTGGAACTTCTGGGCGGCCACATCGACGTGGTCTGCTGCAGTGTTCCTGAGGCATGGAGTCAAGTGGACGGTGGGGAGATCCGGGCGCTGGCGGTGCTGTCGCCGGAACGCCTGGCGGGCTTCGAGTCGATTCCGACGGCGCGCGAGCAGGGATTGGCTTTCGATGCGATGACGTGGCGCGGGGTGTTGGCGCCGGCCGCAACGCCGCAAGAACTCGTCGCCCGCCTGGGTCGGGAGTTGGTGGCCATCGCGGATTCCGAGGGTTACCGGGAATTCCTCCGGAAGAACGGCTTTGGAGCGAAGGTGGAGGGTCCCGAGGGATTCGCCCGCTTTCTCGAGGCGCAGGAACCCCGATGGCGCGAGGTCATCCAAAGCGCGGGGTATCAAACGTTGGGGCGGAATAGCGATCCAGGGTCGGCGCTGATGCCCATTTGCCTGGTGGTGCTCCTCGCTCTGGGCGTTCTGTTGGAACGGCTCCGCCTGCGAAGAGGTCGACTTAGCATGCCCGGCAAAGTCAAGGCATCGTCGGCAGCTGAGGCGGTCGGGGTCGCCGGACTCGAGAGTTCGGTTCAGAAACCGGGGTCTCGTCGGGACGGCGCGCTGCTAATCGCGGCGTTGGTGGTGTATGTGGCGCTCCTCCCGTGGGTTGGTTTCGT
>JBBQIU010000690.1:0-2831 GCA_038325245.1 Verrucomicrobiota bacterium | reverse complement strand
ATGTTTGCGCATCGGCGGCCTCGTGAACGTTCTTCGCCCGAAACCTGGGTCACCCGGAGAGGATCCGGCGACGCCGCCCGATCAGGCGGATTCGGTCACTTGGGTCAGCAGCATGGAGAACGCTTCCGTCGCCGTGACGGCGTGGGGGGCACCCGGCGGGAGATGGAACAGATCGCCGGTTTTGAGCGTCTGGACGGTCTTACCCGTGGTGAACGCACAGGTTCCGCGGAGGATCTGCACGAGTGCGCGAGCCTTGCTCGTGTGCTCGGAGAGTTCCTGGCCGGCGGCGAAGTGAAACAGGGTCACTCGTAACGTCGGCGTGGTCAGCACCGCCCGGCTGATGATGCCTTGTTCCACGGTTTGCACCGGTTCGAGGAGGGAGCAGACGCAGGATTCGGTGGCGGAGAGCAGTGTGGGTTTTTTCATTGGCTAAGGACGTGGAGGTATCGCGCAGCTCTGCGCGGGCGGAGTTACTTTGCGTCGCGAGCGACGGCGATCTCACCCTGGCGGGCGTAATCGATGGCTTCGGCGAGGATTCGGGCGGCTTCCTGCGGAGCGTGGAAACCCATGGAGTTTTCCGCGGAAACGAAATCGAGGCGCCACTGGGCCTTGCGCTGGAGATCCCGCGGGGCCTTCAGCTGGACATCGGAGGCGCCGCTCTTCTGGGCTGAGACAATCGCATCGATCAGGTCCACCACCGCCTTTTCGCTCCGTCTGAGGAGGGCGGCGTTGCGGTCCTGGACGAGCAGTGCGCGGGCGGTGATCTCCTTTTCGGGGATGCGGTGGCACGACTGGCAGGCTTGGGCGACATTGAGCAGCGGCGAGCGGACGTGGTGATTGCTCACCTTGATCGCGCCTTCACGGACGTAGGGCATGTGGCAGTCGGCGCAGGCCACGCCGCTGCGGGCGTGGATTCCCTGGCTCCACATCTCGAATTCTGGATGCTGGGCCTTGAGCGCGGAGGCTCCCGATTCCTTGTGGGTCCAGTCCTTGTATCCCACCTCATCGTAGTAGGCTTCCATCTGTTCGACCTTGAGGCCCTTGCTCCACGGATACGTCACGAGTTTGCCCTCACCCTTGAAGTAGTACTCGACGTGGCATTGGGCGCAGACCATCGAGCGCATTTCCTGCCGAGTCGCGTGGATGTTGGGCTCGTACTGTCCCTGCCGGCCGTCGCGGCGCCAACGTTCGATGCTCGGAAGGTGGGGGGTGGCGTAGTCGGAGTCCGCCAGGGCGCGGATGCCGGTGAGGAAAGCGGGACGGTTGACGCGCAGGTTCATGTTCTCGGCGTCATGACAATCGATGCAGGAGACAGGATGCTCGACGAGCTTGGTGGCGTCGGAGTAGGGCATCTTGCAGACCTCCTCGAAGCCTTTCTGGATCTGGGCTTCCCAGTTCTCCTTCCCGGCGGGGACTCCGGCCTTGAGGCCCAGATCGATGTAGGCCGGCATCACTGACGCGTGGCAGTGCAGACACGCGCCCGGTTGTTTAAGCTTCGTCACCCGTTCGGTTTCGCGTTGATCCTGGAGCATGTAGGCGTGGCCGCGTTCCTCGCGGTAATCGACCGCAAAGCCGTAGCCGGCAAAGATGCGGCGCCAGACCGGATCCTTGTCGAGATGCTGGAAGGCTTCGCTGCCGCCGTGGTTCGTGCGCTCGGTGTCGACGGTGCGCCGGTAACTGTCGTATTGGCGCGGATAGTTCTTGCCCCAGACGGCAGGGTCGACCGTGCGGTCATCCACCTCGACGACCCGGAAGACATCCTTGGTCGCCTCGGCCTCCCGGGCGACGATGTTCTGATAAAGCATCAGAACGAGGAAGGTGGCGAGGGCGGTGCCTCCGAGGAGGAGGACCAGAGTCCAGATGGCGACGCCGCGGCGTTCAGTGAGACGGGTGATCATGGCGGAGAGTGAGGCTGAAGGGTCGGAACGAAAGTCGGATTAAGTGGAAGCGGGAGGAGAGGGGAGGCTGCAGTGAGATCGCCGTTGGGTCAGCGAATCGGACCGTGTCCGACCTCGCGGTGGCAATGGACGCAGTCGAGCATGCGATCCGGGTTTCCCGGGTGGGTATCGATCCCATCGACGATCTGCTCGTGGCAGGACACGCAATTGCGCTGGAGGACCGCCGAGTTATGCGGGCGGATCATGATCGGCTCGTGGAAATCCTGCAGCGTAAAACCCTTCGAGTGCCAGAACCCGTTCTCCGCTTTGCTGAGGTACTTGGCGAAGAACGTGTGCGGGGTATGGCAGTCATTGCAGGTGGCGACGGCATGGTGGGGGGATTTCTGCCAGCCATCGAAGTGTTCCCGCATGATGTGACAGTTCATGCAGGCCCGCGGATCGTTCGAGAAATAGGAGAGTCCCCGGGCATAGGTGAAGGTGTACGTGCCGAGGCCGCCGAACAGGCCGAGCGTGCAGGCCAGACCAACAAGCAGGTAGAGGTGGGTTTTGGATACTGGCTCAGCCATCGGGATGTCTGTAGTTTGGGAGGATGACCGGCTCCGGGTCAACGCTGGTTCGTGTCGGGATCGTTGATGGATGGCGGCAACGGAATCGGTCACCCGCGGCGGGTGACCTGGATCCTTTTCAATAGGCGAACTCCACTTGCAGCCAGAATTTCCGGACATCGGGAAGCGTCGGACTGCTGCGATTGAAATCAGCGTATTTTGCGAGGGCGGTGAAACGCTGGCTGAATTTGCGTGAAACCTGAAGATCAAACTCGTCACCGAGTCGGGTGTCACCGGCGTCGGTGGAGAAGCGATGATAGAAGGCGAGCACGGATACGTTCTCCGGCAGACTGACCGTCGCCCTGGCAAACGTGTCCTGAAGGCCGGC
>JBBQIU010000689.1:0-2834 GCA_038325245.1 Verrucomicrobiota bacterium | reverse complement strand
TTCGCCAACGCCCACGCGTTGGACCGATGTCTGGACCCAGTTCCCGTCTCCCCTGGCGCGGACCTCCAGCGTGTACCAACCCGCCTCCGCAGTGAGCCGGCCCCGGAAGGTGAAATCCGGAAGCACAGCTCCAAGTGACGTCCAATCGCTCGCCTTGCCGGAGGAGCCGTCGACGATCCGTGCCTCAACCGCCGCTCCGGGCCACGCGCAACGGCCGGTAACGGCAATCCTTGCGTCCCCAGAGAGGCCTCGTTGGAAGACGAGCCGGTTCGCGGGCGTGGTGACCGACAGCATTGTCCTCGCCATTGCGCCATCAGTCGGTCGCAGCCGAACCAGGGCGAAGGCAGGCGCCCTCAGCTTCAGCCGCAGGGACTCCGTTCCGCTGGCGAACGTTTGCATGAGTGGATCGGTGTAGTCGCTCGCGGCATCCATCGTGCGGATCTCCGCCGTCACACCGCCCGTCCAGCCGAAGTCTTTCCAGTTCAAGATAACGTCCGAGCGCGGGTCGGCGTGATTCACCAGCAGCATCGTCGCGGTACGACCCTCCGCGCTCAGACCCGCAGCAAAGGCGAATTCTCCTGCCACTGCCCCGTGCGTCTCCACCCGGTGTGGCGTTTCGACGAGACGTTGGAAGGCGCGCAGCGCCTGGTAGGCCTTATGAGGCACGCCGTGGTGGTTGAAGAGGCCGAACGCGCCCAGTTCGCCATGGAAGAGGTTGCAGACATCGACGGGTGTGTCCTGCAACTCGATCAACGAGGCGGCGATGAACGCGGCTCCCGGAGGACCCGCCATGTCCTCGTAATGGCGTTGTCGGGCCGCCGGCGCTGACGATTTGCTGATCGGCTCCCAGGAATTGCCAGGAAGATAATTCCACTCGTTCAGATGGCTTTCGGTCTCAGTGAAGCCCTTGGAATCCAGAAAACGTCGGATCGCGCGGGAACGTGCGGTCAGCTCCGCGGGGTCCGCCGTGTAGCAATGCCACGAGAAGAAGTTCACGGCCACGTTCTCCTGCCGGCACATGTCCAGGAAGCGGACGGCAAACTCCGTGGGCACGAACTCCCCTTTGACCCAGCTGCCGCTGGCTCCGAGCGCCGGACCGCCGATCTTCAAGTCCGGGAACTCCTTCTTGATGGCGGTCGCGGCGGTACGATAAAGCTGCAGGTAATCGGCATCCGTGCCGCTCCACATGACCGGTCGGTTCTCGGGTTCGTTCCAGATCTCCCAGTAGCGGATATTATGACGAAACCCGTTCGCCCATCCCTCGTTGTAGTGGCGGATGATGCCGAGGCAGATCGCCGCCCATTTCCCGGGATCGACGGGCGGATGGACAAACCGCTTCACACTTGTGTGCTCGATGCTTTCGCCCAGGCGATAGATCGGTTCCGCTCCCGTAATGCGCACCGCATCAATGTATTCGTCGGTGAGTCGGAAATCGTAGCTTTCGGGAAGCGTCGGATCGGCTTTCGAGTCGGGGAAGATGGCGTGGTGATCGACCACGTACGGATTGGGCCAGCCGCAGTCGTGCAGGCGGGTGAACGGGATACCCAGTTCCCTTTGATCCTGGATCACCTGAACGATTCCCCCGGGGGCCAGCGGGCCTTTGTTGATGCCGTGGAGCGCTCGGATGGTCCCCGCAGGAACCGAAAAGTCGGCCCTCAGAATCACTTCGTCCGCGTGGAGCGAAGCGGAAGTCAGAAAGCCGGCCATGAGCCAGCGAAGGCAATGAATTGAAAGGAATCGAAGAGCGTTCATTCGTAGCTGACCTCGGCAGCGCACATCCGCGGCGGCGAGTCGTTCGGTCGGATCACCCTCGCAGTGAATGCGGTCAGGTCCTGGGATCAGACCTATTTTGCATCTTTCTGGGTGGGGCTCGGCGCGATGGCCCTTTTCATGACCTCGTTGGCGTTCCGGTAAAGCCGCCCTTCCCACCACGCGTCGCCCGCCTTCCATCCGCGCTGGGTGGTCCAGACCTCCTGCACGGACTTCGCGCGATTGGCCATGGCATAGAACGGGATCGCGACGAAGGGTCGGTTCTCCGCGTCATGCCCGGTGACGACACGGACACCCCCGAGCAGATTGTCCCTGGCTTCGACTCGAAACTCCGGATGCTCTCCCAGTTCGATGCCCGCTCTTCCCCCGTTGTCCAAGCCTTCAAACCCGTAGACGAGCGGACCTCTTTGAATCGCCACTTTGCCCACGCAGTCCTTGATCATCGGATGGGCCTCGATGCGTTGCACCGGCATCTCCATGACGAAATCGACGACATCATCCCCGCGCCATTCACGTTCCAGGCGAAGGTAACCACGATCTGTCCGTGGCAGGGGATGGACGGAAGTTCCATTGATCGACAGCGTGGCAGCCTCACACCAGTCCGGCCAACGCAGATGGAGGGCGAACCGGGAAACCTCGCCGGGCGACACGCGGAGGCTTACCCGACCTTCCCATGGGTACTCCGTCTGGACCTTCAATCCCACCAAACCGCCATCCATCGGCAGTTGCACGTTTCCGTCGACATAGAGATTCAGGTACGCCTCCCGGCCTCCTGACGCGTAGGCGTAACGCCCAACTTGGAGAAGCGTGCGCGACAGGTTGGGCGGGCAGCACACCCAGGAGTTGTAGCGGTTGCGGTTCGTGTCACTGAGCGGGTTCTGATAGTAGGAGTTGGTTCCATCCAGCGAGATCCCGTGCAGGACCGCATTGTAGAGCACGCGCTCCAGGACGTCCCCTGAATGGGTTTCGCCCTCCAGGAGAAACATCCGTTGCGCGAAATCCACGAGGCCGCACGCGGCGCACGACTCGTAGTACCCATTGTTGGGAAGTGGGAAGTGAACCCC
>JBBQIU010000688.1:0-2835 GCA_038325245.1 Verrucomicrobiota bacterium | reverse complement strand
GATATTGGATCGATGCCGCCAGAAGACCAGTCCGGCGAGGACGAGGGCGAAGGCGATGAGGAGGGGCTCCCTTCCGAAGGACCAGGTGGCCAGGGGCAATGCCGAGGCCGCGGCCAGCGAACTGAGCGACACGATGCGGGTGACGGCGAGCGAGAGGAGAAAGACCGCGAGAACAACGGCGAAAGCGATGGGGAGAAGTCCGGCCATGACGCCGGCGGACGTGGCGACCCCTTTGCCGCCTCTGAACCGGAGCCAGCAGGTGAAGTTATGTCCGAGCACCGCGCAGGTTCCGCCGACGACCGGAACGAGGGAAGCCGGGCCGATGACGGGGGTGTCCGGGGGAAGCGGAAGGTAAACACGGACGAGATACGGCACGAGCGTGCAGGCGAGGAATCCTTTCAGGGCGTCCATGAGGAGCACGAACGACCCGGGGCCGCGTCCGAGGACGCGGATGGCATTCGTGGCGCCAATGTTTCCACTGCCGAGCTGGCGAAGGTCAATGCCGCGGGCCCTTCCCACGAGGTACCCGGTGGGGACGGAACCCAGGAAATAGGCGGCGATGGCGGTGGCGGAAAGCGTGTTCAGCACACCTCAGCGTCCATGCGGCGTTTCGCGGTAATGACGGGCGAGTATATCTTCACCGAAATCGCCATCGAAGTCGCGCCACGTCGCGTGGATGTGATTGGCGTTGTTCTGGGTGTTGTCGTACTCGAGGAGGAAGGTCGGTCCCTGGACACGGTAGTAGCTTCCTTTGCCGGGGGTATCCTGGCCCGCCCAAGCGAAGTGAACCTTGTCGAAGCCCGCCTTTTCCATCTTGGCAAGGTCGGCTTGGGCGATCTCGGGCCGCGCGCGGTGGACGTATTCCGCGATCAGTCGATTCAGGATCTCGCGTTGCGATGGCGTCATCTTCGCGGTAGAGAGGCCCTCCGGCGCGAGAGGAGTGGCCTTCCGGTTGGCGCCGCTGAGGATATCGGGGAAGGCCTCCTCGGCGATGACCGCCACGGCCCGTTGCGTGGCATCAAGGGATCGGAACAGTTCGCGGCCGATGTCCTCCTCGGCGGCGAGGGCGCGCAAACCCTTGCGCGGACCTTCGCGCACTTCAGCGGGATTGCTTCCAAGGAAGGATGGCGTGGCCGAGACGTGCTGGCCTTCGACGACGGTGAAATTGACGGAGAAATGATGACCTTCGACGCGCCAGCCCCAGGTGCCCTTGGCGGCGGGGGTTCCAAAGATCGACCAGTAATAGAGCGCGGGATCGCGAACCGGCCCCCGGCCCTGTTCCAGTTCGAGCAGGATATGTTCCAGGCTCATGATGGTCTTGGCCTTGACCAGGCCACGCTGACTGAGGCCCGAGGCCATCAGGGCGGTGGCGAGGTGCTGTTGGGACGAATTCATGTCCTTCCATGTCAATCCCCGCCGGACGCGCGGAATGAAGTGCCAGTTCTTCCGCTCGTCGTCGGCGAGCGGGATGAGCGCCTTCGCGCGCTGGGCGTCGTCAAGGGACGCGACGAAGGCATTGGCGGCTCCGGCCATCTCCACTCCCGGAGACTCGGCGAGCGTGCGGGACACGGTGCCCGCGCCAATGAGGCAGGCGAGGGCGAGGGGAATCCACGGACGGGTCATTGCGCATGGACGTTCACGGTGTTGACGGCCCGGACGCAAACGGAAAATCGATCCCGGGAGTTCGGGATAAACAAGGGATGCACCCGGGCGGGTGGCTCGTTAGGTTTTCGGCATGACCTTATTCTTCATCGGCGACATCGTCGGCTCGCCCGGGCGGAGGGCGGTCCGCGGCCTGTTGCCGAAGCTGCGCGCGCGGTGTGGGATCGACATGGTGATCGCAAATGGGGAGAACGCGGCCGGGGGTTCGGGCATCACGCCGGAGACGGCCTCGGAGATTTTCGCAGCAGGGGTGGACATCATGACCAGTGGTGACCATCTCTGGGATCAGAAGGAAGTGAACGAACTGCTGATGAAGGAACCGCGTTTCGTCCGGCCGATCAATTATCCGGCGGGAACGCTGGGTCAGGGGAGCACGGTCTGGCAGCGGCAGGGATTGGTGTCGGTGGGGGTGATCAATGTGCAGGGTCGGAGTTTCATGGCGCCCCTTGAGAATCCCTTCGCGATGGTTCCACCCGAGGTGGAACGACTCCGCCGGATCACTCCGGTGATCTTCGTGGACATCCATGCCGAAGCGACGTCGGAGAAGATCGCCATGGGTCGAATGCTGGATGGGACCGTGAGCGCGGTGGTGGGGACGCATACGCACGTGCAGACGGCCGACGAGCAGATTTTCCCCGGAGGCACGGCGTTCCTCTGCGACGCCGGCTTCACCGGGCCGCACGAAAGCGTCCTGGGCAGGGAGATCGAGCCGGTCATCCGTCGCTTCCGAACCTGTGCGCCGCAGCGTTTCGCCGTGGCGAAGGAGCGGGTGATGCTGCAAGGCGTCCTGGTGCGGGTGGATCCGGAGACCGGACGCGCGTTGGGGATCCAAAGGGTGAGCGAGGCGCTGCCTTCGGGCGGGGATTCCCACGATTAACGGACCAGACCACGGGAGCGAACCGATGCCACGCAAGACGAACAGCGGTTGGGAATTCGGGGAGTTATTCCCGGCGCCCAATCTTCGGCGAGTTCTGTCGGTGACGGAATTGACGGCGAAGGTGAAGGGATTGCTCGAGCAGCAACTGGGGGGGGTCTGGGTCTCGGGCGAGATCACGAATCTCCGGTTGCAGAGTTCCGGCCACATGTACTTCGCGTTGAAAGACGCGGGGGCGCAGTTGGGCTGCGTGCTGTTCCGCGGCACGCCGGTGGAGAACCGGGTGGCCATGAAGGACG
>JBBQIU010000687.1:0-2843 GCA_038325245.1 Verrucomicrobiota bacterium | reverse complement strand
GCACCGCCGTCCGGAAGGTTGATCGTGGCATTGGAGGAGGCGCCGCCGCCGCCGATGGAGTTGTTGATGCGCGGCAGGCTGAACCAGCGGGCCGCCGGGACACCGAAAGCGTCCTGCGTCACCTCCGCCCCGCCGCCATCGCCCCAGTCGTCCTGGAAATTGATGCCGATGTCGGCGGCTTGGACGGCGCTCGACGCCGCCAGGACCGGGACCGCGAGTAGCATCCGAATCAGAGGGGTCAGTAGTAAAGTACTTCTCATGCTGTCATGCATTCATGGGGTTTATAGTTCACCGGAGCGATGCGCGAACCCGACCCGCCTGCGGATCCAGTCCACCTACGGCGGCCCGGATCTTCGGGGTGGAATCCCGCGCGAGAGCCTCCGGGCGGATGGCCGCCTCCGGGCCCGGGGTTCAAGGCGCCGGATCGGGCCACGCGTCACGCTTAGCGGAGCGGTTCGCTGGCAGCAACGGAATTGTGCCGGTAGATGGGCGATCGGAGTGTCCGAACTCGGTCCGGCTTGGTGGAGTAGGGTGTTCCCATCACCGACTCTTCGGAGAAACACCACGACCGGTGTGTCCGCAGAATTCGATGTCAAGGAGTAGGAAGATACAGCGCCCTCGTCAACACCCCGCCTGATGCCCTCCGCGACCCTCAGCCGCCGATGACTTGGAAACCCTAATAAAAGAGGACGAATAAGCCTTGGAAAAGCCTTGGGGTCACATCTCCGATTTTGACAATCCGGCTGCTTGAGACCCATCGCGTGAGCCTGAGGGGAACCCGACCCGCTAGGCGAAGGAGCATTCCTCACATTCGGACATTCGGACATGCGAGCCCCTATGACTTCTTCTTCCGGACGGCTGAGCGGGGTGGCATCACCCCTCCCCCCCTCGAGGACCGTGAGAAGCAACCCATCGGAACGCGTCTTCGGTGTGCCCTTGCCAGTTGAGGCGGCCCGATCTCAGTCGCGGTTCCCTGTGTTCCCCTGGATTCGGAGCTGTGTTAGAATGGTGCTCCAAGGGGATGCGAACGAAGCCTAATGTGCAGAGCCCGGAGTCAAGGTCAGCGTGGTGCCACTTGGCCCTCCTCATCACGATGCTCATGTCGGGCGGGGCGCGGGCCGTTGACCAGTTCACGGAGGCGCGTGAACGCCCGGCTGGTGTTCCCGCCACGCAGCAGGCAGCGAACGAACCCCGCCTCCTCTGGGCTCCGGGCGCGTTCCCAACCTGGGAGAACGTCCCCGCGGCGACGATGGTGGTCATTCGGGAACCCGCCGCCGATCTGCCTCCGGTCCGGGCGAACTACGAAACCATCGCTGGGACAGCGCTCCCCGGCGTCGACTACATCCCGGTCTCCGGGATCGTCGAACTCAAACAGGACGAGACCCGACGAACGATCGCTGTTCCGCTGATCAACGACGGACTCCCGGAGGAGGACAGGTACTTCCATTTCCGCCTGTTTGTCGCTCGGGAAGGCGGTGGGGTTCGCGTGCTCTCCGAACTCCGCGTGTACATCCAGGACAACGATTCGGGCTTCGAGTTCGGCCGGGATGGCGCGACCTCAAACCTCGTGGCGGAGACCGGTGAGGGTTCACCGTCCGTCCCGGTCGTGGTGCGGCGTGGCGGCGACGGCCCCGGTACCGTGAGCGTGGACTACTCCACCGTCGACGGCACGGCCACCGCCGGGGCCGATTACGAGGCCGTTTCCGGCACGCTGGTCTTCGGGCCGGGGGAATGGGTGAAGAGCATCACGGTCCCGCTGTTCAATGACTTGCTTCCCGAGGGGGACGAGACATTTGGGATTCGCCTTTCGAACCCCTCCCCCAACGCTGCGATCGGAACCAACGCCATCGGCACAATCGTGGTCCGCGACAACGACATGGGCGTCGTCCTGGAGTCCTCGACCAATCGCGTCCGAGAAGACGCCGGGGAGTTCTCGGTGACCGTTTTCAAGGGTGTGGATCCGCCGCAGGCGGCCGTTGTGACGTACCAAGTGGACGGCCTGACGGCGACGCCCGGGGAGGACTTCGAGGCGGTTTTCGGCACCTTGGAGTTCGGGCCGGAAGAGGTTCGGAAGACCATCACGGTGCCGATTCGCGACGACTTCCTGTTGGAGGGGCCCGAGAGTTTCATCATCCGGATCACGACGAGCAGCGGCGTCGTACTGGGCGAACCGCATAGCTTGCCGGTTGGCATCGTGGACGTCGAACCGGTCCCGGGGATCGATCGCGGATTCCACGGCGGGGTTTCCGGCCCGGTGCATCGGCTTGCGGCTTTGCCCGACGGGCGCGTCGTGGTCGGCGGCGACTTCTCCTGGGTGCAGGGCATGGGGCGACGCGATATCTGCCGGCTGGGTCCGGATGGCACTCTCGATTCGGCGTTCCGGGCAGAGAACGGATCCACGCTGGAGCGGTCGTCCAGCATTCGATCTCCTTGGGGGACGCTGGCCGTCGACGGGGCGGGCCGGGTTCTGGTCGCCGGACGGTTCGTCGGGCTCGAAGGTGAGCCACGGCCCGGACTTTTCCGGCTCAATGCGGATGGATCTCTGGATCGCGTCTTTGCTCCGCGGTTCGTGGGCATGGCGCAGCTGGCAGCGCCCTTGCCGGGTGGCGGCGTGGTGTTCGCCCAGGTAACCGGATGGGGAATCCCGGGCATCGTAGCCAAACTCGACGCTGGCGGCCGGTTGGATGCGTCCTTCGTGCCTCCGTCATTGATCTGGCAGAGCCATCCGGGTGCGGCGCTCACCCTCGATGCGAACGCGCGCCTGTTCGTGGATTCCTTCGGGCGCACCGTGGTCACCCACGCGTCGATCGGGGGCAGCGAAGGGGCTCGGTGGCCCCTGGCGC
>JBBQIU010000686.1:0-2846 GCA_038325245.1 Verrucomicrobiota bacterium | reverse complement strand
CGCCGCCGGCACCCCCCCCCCCCCCGCGATGGGTACGTTTAGACCGAGCACGCCTTCCGGGCTCACCCGCCAATAACGCGGTCCGCGATCCGACTCCACCAGCAGATGGGCGTTTCCGTGCTCATCGAGACTCAAGGTGCGGGGAAGGAAGCTGCCGCTGAAGGAACGGAGGGTCGACAAGGAGCGGTCGGTGATGAAGATCTGGTCCCGCCGGGCAAACACGCAGCTCTCACCCATGACGGCGCCGACGAGCACGACGCCGGGCAGGTCCCAGTCCTGTTCGCTGTCGGTCGCCTGGAGCAGGTGGTCTTCATCGATCGAATACGGGGGAGCGACCCGAAAGGCCTGCACGTAGCTGGAGCGGGGCGGATTCAGACCGTGGGGATCGAGGGCGCGCTGCCCTCCCGCCAGCAGGTATTCTGGCCCCCGGGCGGTGAGCAAGGCATAGTGGACATTGCCTCCCCTGCCCGCCCCCACCCTGAACTCCAAGGCTCCGGTGGCGGCAGAGTAGCGCCGCAACGCGCCGGTCGCGTCCAGCGCCAGCACGGCCTCCCCCTCCTCAGAAAAGGCAACGGCGCCCGTGCCCGAGAGCGCGTGCACCAGACGCCTCCCCTGCCGATCATAAAGCTGCCAGATGCGACCGAGCACCACGACCCGTTCGCGCGAGGCCAGCAGGCCCCGGGGTTCGGTTTCCGGAAACAGGTCCACCGAGCGCTGCACCCGCCACCGTCCCGCGACCACGGTCACTGCGCTCCGGGAAGCCTGGTCCGCAGCGCCAAACTGCTGGGAGAACACACCAGTGACTGCGGCCGCGGAGGAGACGCCCGGGGGCGCGATGGTCCCCGGTCGCAGCGGCGCGGAAGGGTGAACGAGGGGCGACACGCTGGAACTGATGGGTACGGTGATCTCTTCGGGTGACATGGGCGACGGAGGTGTTTTGGCGCAGCCGGCAAGCGTGACGGTCAAAGCGGCGAGGAGAAGCATACGACTCCGGGCCGCCCGGGGGTCATACCGTGGAAATCTGGTCATTCTGGAGGTTCAGGTTGGAAACGAGCGGGAGCAGATCCGGCCCGGTGATGCTGCCCACCGCCTTGTTGACTCCCAGCATCTGGCCGAACGCACGCATGAACTGGCCGGCCACTGCACCTCGACCGGCATTGGAGCCAAGATTGGCGGTGACCTTGACGGTGGAGTTGTCCAACCAAGTGCAATCGGCGGGATTGGCGGCGTGGTGGGACACTTTCACGACGAAATGGGTGCCCCGTTGCGTGCGCACGCCGTCCACGCTGGGGTCGATGGGATCATCCACCGTTCCGGCCACAGGCGTGTGTGCATGATAGTCCTTGTCGAGAAACCGCGGTGAAAAATGCACCAGGCACCGCTTGAAGGTCCAAGGATTGGACGCTTCCGTCACTTGCGCCGCCAGCTTGAACCGGAAGTTCACCCGGGTATCCACTTCGCGTTGAATCGATTGAAGGATCGAGCGTCGGTGGTTGTTGGTCATCCCCCAGTCCACGGCCGGAGGTGCGCCGCTGTTCCACCGCACGATGTCCATTTCCAAGTGCAGGGTGATGACAAGGATGCCGTCGTAGGGTTCGGCCGGATTTGGCGGCGCGGCCACGGCGTGACGGGCAAAAATATCCCTCACACTCCACTGTTCTGCGCCGAGCGGATAAAGGTAGAGATTCCTCATTCCCCGAACTCCGGGCAATGTCTGGTCAATGTCCGACCGCAGCGGCCAATAAGCGAATGTTCGCCGGTCGGTCGGATGCGGAACCACGCGGTAATTGTCGTAGCGAACGCCTCCCTTGGACGTATGGTCCACCTTCATCTGAAGGGTCACGCCCGGCGGCTCGATCCGCCGGCGAACCCACTCGGCGGACGGCCAGAAGAACCGGCTGCGGATGATGTGGTTGCCGTTCATCATGGGGGATCCTCCCGTGCCGACCCCGTTGTCGATGGAGAAGGGATCGCCAGGAAGGTTGGACTTATAAGACATCTCGCCGAGCGAACCGCTCCACCATTTCTCGTTGTATTCGTCGGCCAGACCGTCGGCGTGTCCCGATTCGTGGGCCGACGGGAACCAGGTGCCGCTCGTATCCGAGTGGCCGGTGGGAGATGACTCTCCGCTGCCGTTGAATCCGCCCCGATTGTCGCGTGCCCCGGCACCCTTGTTTTCGACGTGGACCAGGAAGTGAGCACGCACCCGGTCGACAAACTGCATGAACCAGATGACATCGCATTCGAATTTGGGGGCGGCCGCGCCGTCGTTCCGCGAGACCGGCAGCAATCGCGCCCGGTGCGGATTCTCGGCGTCGTCGCCGTTCCAGCGGTTCATTACATTGCGGGCCCAGGTGTCTTTCCAGGCGGCTTCGGCCAGTCCCGACGGAGCCAGCGCGGTGGCGGCGTTGGGGACGAATTGGAAGAAGTTCCGGGTGTAGTGAAGATTGACCGCGTGTTCGCGCTGCTCGGCTCCGTTGCCCAGCACGCCGCAGCACCGGACCAGCACAAAATCGATGCGTCCGGTGCCATCAGAATTGGCCGGATTGAACTTCTCCCGGTAGCGAACCCCGTAGTTGAATTCCATCAGGGGCTGAATGCGCAGGAACTGATGTCCAAAGTCGGACGGACGGGTTCCGGCGGCGAAGAACTTGCCCGGCGTGGGCAGCTGGTTCATGCTGGGAAGTTCCTGGGACGTGGCCGCCGCCGATTCGTTCGGCATCATTCGATTGTAAACCAGCGACCCTGCGCCGCGGGCCGCCGTGGCATCGTGCCAGCAGACCGCCGCCCGCGCTCCGCTGACGCCGATGGGACTCGCCGGCGAGCGCTGGTCAAAGACATCGAAC
>JBBQIU010000685.1:0-2846 GCA_038325245.1 Verrucomicrobiota bacterium | reverse complement strand
GACCGGGGGCCGGTGGACTTCCATTTTTCGGGCCGTGTTACGCAAGTTCAGCGGGTTGGCGGCGGCATCCTTCCTGGCGGTGGGCGTCCTGCCGGCCATGGCGGTGTCGCCGGAGAGGGCGGTCATCCAGATCTTCACGTTCAGCCAGGAGCCTTCCTGGGGGACGCCGTGGCAATGGGACACGGTCCGGCGTTCGGGTGGGTCGGGGTTCGTGGTGAACACGCCGAGGGGGAGGCGCATCATGACGAACGCCCACGTGATTGCGTGGGCGAAGCAGATCGTTGTGCGGCGGTTCCAGGATCCAAGGCCGTTTCAGGCGGAGGTTGAATTCGCCGGGCACGACTGCGATTTGGCGCTGCTGAAGGTCTCCGACGAGGCGTTCTTTGATGGCATCTATCCGTTGGAGTTCGGCGAGCTTCCGGAGGTTCGTTCGACGGTGGTCACGTATGGGTACCCTGCGGGCGGGGAACAAATCTCGTACACGCGCGGGGTGGTTTCACGGATCGAACTTCAAAACTACGTGCATCCCGGGAACCGGGCCTTGCTGGCGGTGCAGACGGATGCAGCGATCAACCCGGGCAACAGCGGCGGGCCGGTGGTTCAGGATGACAAGGTGGTCGGGGTTTCCTTCCAAGGCGCACCCGGCTTGGAGAATGCGGGTTTCTTCATCCCGGCGGAGGTCATCGGTCACTTCCTGAAGGACGTCGAGGACGGCACGTACGACGGTTTTCCAATGGCCGGTGTCCGCCTGGTGCCCATGCAGAACCCGGCTTACCGCAAGCACCTGGGTCTCGAAGTGGACAACGGAATGGGGGCAAGGGTCGACGGCATCGCGGCCATCCCGACCACGCTGGAAGTGCTGAAACCAGACGACATTCTGCTGGAAGTGGGCGGGTTTCCGGTCGCCAGTGACGGAACGATTGTCTATCGCGAAAACCGGGTGGCGGCGGCGCTGGCTTTTCATCAGGCGCAACACGGCGAGACAATCCCCCTCAAGATCTTGAGGGACCGGAAGGAGACGAAGGTGGATTTGCCGGTGTACGTCTACACGGCGGATCACGCGGCGGGAAATCAGCACGAGCGCGCGCCGAAGTATTTTGTTCACGGCGGCCTCGTCTTTTCGCCGCTGAGCCAGGACTACCTGCGCACCTTCGGGCGGGATTGGGGCGACTCGGCCTCGAGCGAACTGGTGTACGAGCTGTTTTATGTGCGGCACGAGAATCCCAGCAACGCGCGGCCTGAGCCGGTGGTGCTCTCGGGGCTGCTGGCGCATCCGGTGAATGCGAATTTCAACGTCCGTGGCCGGGCGTTGGTCGACAAGATCAACGGAATCCGGATCGAGAAGATGGAAGACGTGATCCGCGCGTTTGAGTCGAAGAACGAGGGACAGCACGTGATCGAGTTTGTCGGAAAGCAGGGGTTTGAATGCCTGGATCGGGCAGAGGCCATCGCCGCCAACGCTTCCATTCTGAAGACCTACGGAGTGACCAACGACCGCCGCCTATGAAACGCCTCTCACCTTGGATCCTTCTCGCCCTTTGGATGGCCGGTGCCGTTGGGGCCGTTTCAGCGGCCGAACGCGAGGGAAAGAACCCGATGGAGGCGTCTTTGGTGACGCTCGACGTCACCGCGAAGAACTACGACTACTTCCAGCCGTGGACGAAGCCGACGCGTTCGGTGCGCAAGCATGCGCTGGTGGTGGGGGAGCGCGAATTGATGACAACGGCTCAAAACCTCGCCGACCACACGCTCGTACGGGCGCAGAAGGGTGGGCGGGGGCGCTGGCTGAATGCGGAGGTCAAGTGGGTGGATTACCACGCGAACGTCGCGCTGGTGACCGTTGCCGACGAAGGGTTCTGGGCCGGGTTGAAGCCTGTGGAATTGGCAGAGAGGGTTCCCAAGCGGGACGACTATGAGGTGATCCGCTGGCGTGACGGCAACCTCGAGATCCGGCGCGCTGATTTCAGCAAGTTTACTGTTGGCGACGGCTCGCTGAGCTTCGCGCCGCGCATCCATCTGGAACTGAACACGGAAATCACCGGACTCGGGTGGGCCGAGCCCGTGATGTCGAGCGGGACGGTGGTGGGCTTGACGGTGGCCAAGGGAGGCAACGTCTGCACCATCATGCCCGCTCCGTTCATCCGACGGATCGTCGAGGCACAGCGGGCGGGCCGGTACGCGGGCTTGGGTTACTTTGACTTCGTTTGGCAGCAGGGTGAAAACCCGGCAACTATCGAGTACCTGAAGGTTCCCGGAGATCCGCGCGGCGCGGTGGTGATCGAAATCCCGAAGTCGGCGGGAGCGGATTATGCGTTGAAACGGGAGGACGTGATCGTGGAGATCGACGGTTTCGGCATCGACATGGACGGGGACTATGAGGATCCGGAGTACGGGCATCTGATGCTCGAGGGACTGGCGACGCGCCGGCACTTCGCGGGTGAAAAGATCCCCATGAAGGTGGCGCGCGGGGGGCAGATCCTGGACATCGAGTACGTCATTCCCAAGGCAGCCTACTCGGTGGATTTGCTGCCGATGTTCAACTTCGACGCCGAGCCCGAGTATCTGGTCGCGGGCGGCCTGGTTTTTCAGCCCCTGACGCAGGCCTATCTGCGGGGATGGGGTGATGAATGGCGCCGGCGCGCCCCGTTCCGGCTGGTCTTCTTCAACAACCAATCGCCTTCCGCGGAGACGCCGGCTCTCGTGGTCCTGAGCCAGGTCCTGCCGGATCCGATCAACGTAGGGTACCAGGAGTTTCGCAACCTCGCGGTCGACAAGATCAAGGGCCAGACGGTGCGGAGGTTGGCCGACGTTAAAAAGGCGCTGCAGGCGCCGAAGAACGGGGGCCA
>JBBQIU010000684.1:0-2850 GCA_038325245.1 Verrucomicrobiota bacterium | reverse complement strand
GGCTTCAGCCGTCGATGCTCCGTCTCCCAGGCGAGGCGGAGATTGTAATCCGCAATCACCCCCGCATCCGACTCGCACGCCTCACGCAGCCGATATCCGTCGCTCATCGGCGTGAGTCTGACCCGGAGACCCGATGACCGTCGACCCACTAACCCTTCCCGCCAAACGCCTCATCCAGGATCCGGTTTTGTTCCTTCTTGTGCGCATTTCCGGAGCCGGTGGCCGGACTGGCGGACGCCGGGCGGCTGACGTAAGCCAGCGGAAAACGTTCCAGCAACCGATCAAAGAATTGGACCTTCAGAAAACGCAGCGCCCCCATATTCGCGGGCTCCTCCTGAACCCAGAACACCTGGGTTCCATCCGCATACTCCTTAAGCGCCTCCGAAAGGGCCGGCAGCGAAAGCGGGTAGATCTGCTCGAGCCGCACGATCGCCACATCCGTTCTCTTCAACTTCTCCCGTCGCTCCGCCAAATCGAAGTAGACCTTGCCGGTGCACAAGAGGATTCGCCTCACATCCCCCGCCGCCACCGCTGTGTCCGACAAAATCCGGTGGAAACTCCCCTCCGAAAGGTCCGACATCGACGAGACGCAGACGGGATGCCGCAGCAGGCTCTTCGGCGTCATCACCACGAGAGGCTTCCTCCAAACCCGCAGGACCTGGCGGCGCAGCAGGTGGAAATATTGGGCCGGCGTGCTGGGGTAACACACTTGGATGTTGTCCTCGGCCGTCAGCGCCAGGAAACGTTCCAGCCTCGCACTGGAATGCTCCGGCCCCTGCCCTTCAAAACCATGCGGCAAGAGCATCGTCAAACCTGAGAGCCGCCGCCACTTGTCCTCCGCGCTCACGATGAACTGGTCAATGATCACCTGCGCGACATTCGCAAAATCTCCGAACTGCGCCTCCCACAACACCAATCCGTCCGGGGTATCGAGGCTGTACCCATAGTCGAACCCAAGGACGGCGATCTCGCTCAACGGGCTGTTATGCACCAGGAACGCCGCCTGGCCGCTCTCCAATTGTGTCAGTGGCGTATGCCGCCGCCCCGTCTGCGAGTCGTGCAACACCGAATGCCGATGGCTGAATGTGCCGCGCTCCGCATCCTGCCCAGACAAACGGACCGGCACTCCCTGGGTCACCAGACTCGCAAAGGCGAGCGCCTCCGCCGCCGACCAATCCAGCGCCTGACGGCCCGCGGCCATCTCGCGCCGACCCTCCAATAACTTGGCGACCTTCGTGTGCGGTTTGAAATCCGCCGGCAGTTCAGCCTGCTTCGTCAGCAATTCCGCCAGGCGCTCCGACGGCACCGCCGTCACGACGTCCGGCACGTCTGCGTCACGGCCCCCGATATACGCGCTCCGAGCCCAGACGCCCGGCAACCGCTCGCTCGGATGCTGGTATTTGTCGCTCGTCGCTTCGCCCAATTCATCCTCGAGCCGACGCCGGCATTGTTCCGCGATCTGGTCCGCCTCCTCCCGGGTCACTCCCCCCAACTTCAAAAGATGTTCCAGGTAGCCTTCCCGCACCGTCTTCCGCTTGCTGATCGTCTTGTATAACAACGGCTGCGTGAACGCCGGCTCGTCGGTCTCGTTGTGCCCCAACCGCCGATAACCATACATGTCGATGAAGACGTCCCTCCGGAACTCAGCCCGGAAATCCATCGCCACCCGCACACACAACGCCACTGCATCCGGATCCTCCCCGTTCACGTGCAGGATCGGCGACCCCAGCATCTTCGCCACGTCCGTCGCATAGGCGCTCGAACGTGCTTCACGCGGACCCGTCGTGAACCCGATCTGGTTGTTCACGATGATGTGAACCACCCCCCCCACTTTGTACCCCTCCAACTGACTCAGATTCAGCGTCTCCTGCACAACCCCCTCGGCGGCAAACGCCGCGTCACCGTGGATGATCAACCCCATGCAACCCCGCCGCCCCACATCCCCGACTCGGTCCTGCTTCGCCCGCACCCGGCCCAGGACGACCGGGTTCACGAATTCCAGATGGCTCGGATTGAAGCACATCGAAAGATGCACACGCCTCCCGGTCGCCGTGATCCAGTCGTTGCTGTGTCCCAGATGGTACTTCACGTCCCCGCGACCGATATAAAGGTCTGGGTCCTTGTCCGCAAACTCCCGGAAGATCTGCTTCGGGCTCTTCCGAAGGATGTTCGCCAACACGTTCAACCGCCCCCGGTGCGCCATCCCGATCACGATCTCCGCCACGCCCTGGCCCACCGCCTTCTCGATCGCCAGATCCAACAGCGGAATCAGCGTCTCGGACCCCTCCAATGAAAAACTCTTCGCCCCAACAAACTTCTTCCGGATGAACTCCTCGAACATCACCGCGTCCGTCAACCGTGTGAGCGTCCGCAACTGCTCGTCCCGCCCAAGCGACATCCGCGTCTCAATCGGCTCCAGCCGCCGCTGCAACCACCGCCGCACTTCGATGTCGTCGATATGCATGTATTCCACCCCCACGCTCCCGCAGTAGGTGTCCTTCAGTCGCTGGTGCAGCTCCCGCAACGGCATCTCCCGACCGCCCTGGAAAGTCTTGCACGAGACCATACGGTCCATCTCCGCATCCGAGAAATGGAAGTACGCCAGCGTCAGTTCCTCCGGCATCCGAGGCCGCTCCTGATCCTTTCTCTCATCACAAAGCGGATCGAATCGCGCGATCACGTGCCCCCGCACCCGATGGTTGCGAATCAACTGCCCCACCCGGTCCTGGAATCCGGTCAGCTTGATGTCCTCCACCACCGTCTCACCCTCGCCCCGCCCCCCGCCATTCCATCCCCCTCCACCCACCCCCGCAGGATTGAAAAGGCTCCTCGCCTCCGCCTCCGGTCCCA